>JBGARM010000323.1:0-3948 GCA_044230215.1 Thermoanaerobaculia bacterium
GATAACCACCCGCAACTGCGGCTTGGCGCTGGCGCGCAGCAGCGCCACCGCCTGTGCCACCTCGCGCAGCGACGAGGCTCGGTCGAAGTGCAGCACCACGGTGCCAGCCTCGATCTCGCGACAGGCGTCGAGCGCCGAGTAAACCGCGTGCGGCCCGGCATGCTCGCCGGCATGGGCGACGCAGTGGAGTCCCGCGGCGGCAGCGGCGGCGAAGTGATCGGCGAACGGCTCACTCGGGAAGAGCGCCTCCCGCCCGGTGAGCCCCAGGGCGACGACGATTCCCTTCTTCTGACCCGCCAGCGCCCAGTCGAGCGTCGGATCGGCGGTGTCCTTGCCGACGTCGCGCACGATGTCCGGGATCAGCCGGATGCGGACGTTCTCGTCGCGCTCGACGGCGATGATCGTCTCGGCCATCGCGTCCAGCACCTCGTCGATGGCGACGCCGTTCTGCCAGTGGGTGCCGATGGTGAAGTGGACTTCCGAGTAGCGGATGTTCTCCGCCGCCTGGTCGATGGCGAAGTCGGCGAGCAGGCGCTGAAAGTCCTCCGGATCGCGAACGCACTTCGAACAGGTGAGGTAGATCTCGACGAAGTGGTCGAAGTCGCGGAAACGGAACCACTCGCGGAGCCCGGCTTCGTCGGCCGCGGGAAGGGTAACCCGGCGCCGGCGCACCAGCGCGAGAAGCGTCCGCGGGCGCATCGCACCCTCGAGATGAACGTGCAATTCGACTTTGGGAATGGCGCGCAGGAACGCTTCGAGACTCAGAGTGCCTCCTCGGGACCAGGTCCCCGGGAATCGTTTGGCCGCGGCCCGCTGCCCTGCTTCTGGCGCAGCCGCTCGAAGACCGACGGCGGCAGGAGCCCGGTGATCTCGGCGCCGAATCGCGAGACCTCCTTCAGCAGCCGGCTGGAGACGTAGCTGTACTCCTCCTTGGGCATCATGAAGACGGTCTCGATGCGCGGGTTCAGGTGGCGGTTCATCAGCGCCATCTGGAACTCGTACTCGAAGTCTGAAACCGCGCGCAATCCGCGAACGATCGTGTGCGCCCGGATCTGCTCCATGAACTCGACCAGCAGGCCGGAAAAGCTCTCGACGCGGAAGATCCCGTCGCCTTTCACCAGCGAGCGGATCATCTCCATGCGCTCCTCGACGGTGAAGAGGGGATTCTTGTCCTCGTTGTGCAGCACGGCGATGACGACTTCGTCGAACATCGGGCGGCAGCGTTCGATGATGTCGAGATGTCCGTTGTGGATCGGATCGAACGAGCCGGGATAGACGGCGACTCGACTGCTCATGGTTTCACCTCGGAGGAGAGGTCGTAGGTCTCGTAGTTGAGTGCCGCGTCCGCGAGCCGCAGCAGCACCAGCCGGGCAGAGGAAGGGATCGCGCCGAGCAGGAGCGTCTCGCGCTGGCCGTCGAGGAGCCCGTCGGCGGCCGCCACCGGCCGCCACTCTCCGGCGTCGATCGACAGCATCGCCTCGCGCAGCGGATTCCAGCGGTCGGTCACGACGACGCGCCAGACGCCCTCCACGAGCTCGGCCGGCCCGCGCTCCGGCGGCGAGTGGTCGATGACCACCGGCTCGCTCTCCTGCTCCGCCGTCAGCGCCTCGCCCTCGGCGTTGCCTTCGCTGTCCGACGCGGTGAGGCGGAACCGATAGCGGCCATCCGGCAGTACGGTGGCGTCGAAGCCGAAGTGATCGTCGTTCAGGTCGGCGGCGACCGGCAACCAGCCGGCGGGCGCGGCCTCGGCGCGCACCGCCAGGGAGAAGCGCAGCTCGTCGCCGTTGGGGTCGGTGGCCCGCCAACGCAGCGTCCGCTGGCCGCTCTTCCAGAGCTGCTTCGTCCGCGCATCGCCGCCGGTGGTCGCCGGCTGAAGGGTGGTGAAGATGCCGTCCCGGTTGGGTCCCGCCGGCTCGTAGGCCTGATCGGCCGGATTGAAGTTCGCCGGCACGAGAATCTGCCCGGGGTCGAGCGCGCCGAAGCGATCGATGCGCGGCCGCTGGTTGACCTGCCGGTACGAGGCCTCCGCCGCGAGCAGACGCGGCGTTCTGCCGCCCACCCCCGTGAGCTCGGCCTGCCACTGCAGGAACCTGCCGTTGCCGATCGCCGGGATCGGCACCTCCCAGCCGTTGCCCGAAGCAACCGGCTGCACGGCCGCGCTCCACGGCGACCAGCTGGCGTCGGGAGTGGCGCTCGAACCGGTGCGAAAGCGCAGGGCGACACCGGTCCCCCCCGGACTCTCGCCGCTCCAGCGAAAGACGCCGTAGCGGGCAAGCTGCCCGGAGTCGAGCGCGGCGCTGGTATACGTGCCGCTCGCCGAGGCGCGGGCGGTGAGGCGATAGAGAGCGGCGGCGTTGGTCGTCAGGACGACCGGCAGTCCGCCCGCTCCAGCGGCTCCCGCCGCGCCGCGAGCGTCTGCGATCACGCCGACGATCTGGCGCTGGTCGAAGTCGTGGTCGAGCGTCACGATGAGCGGCGGCACCGGCGCGCCCTGCGGGTCCGTCTCCGCCCGAGACGCGCCTTCGACGCTGTAGAGACGGCCCTCCCCACCGGTGCCGACGAAGAGCCTGCCGCTCATCCAGGAGAGAGCGAAGACGGTCTCCTCCTGCGACGACCAGACCGGTTCGACCAGACCGGCGGCGGAGATCGCCACCAGCTCGCTGCGCGGACCGCGAGCGCCGGGCGGACGCGACCCGGCGGCGGGCGTGTCGGCATCCCCCTCCGGCGTCACCGTCACGGTCGCGGCGTCGGCGCCGGCGTCGCCGCCCTGCGCCGCCTCGGCCGACGGCCGCGGCGCTGCGAGATCGACCAGGCTCGCCTCGGAAGCGAGGACGGCGGCAAAGAGCGTCCCCCCCGGCGCCTCGGCGATCGCCACGACTTCGGAGAGCGACGAATCGTAGATCGTGCGCAGGCGGCCGTCGGCCGAGCGCCGCAGGATCAGGCCCTGGCCGGCGGTGCCGATCAGCAGATCGCCGTCGCGCTCCGCGAGGAGGCTGCGCAGGTGGGGGTCTTCGCCGTCGTAGACGAGCTCGCCCTTGCCCGCGGCGTCGACGCGATACAGATGCCCCTCGCTGCCGGTCGCGACCCAGAGAGCGCCGCCCGCGTCCCGCGCCAGAGCCCAGATGTAGGTCTCGTGCGGGTCGAAGAACGCCATGGCCTCCGCCGCCGCGCCGGCCTTTCCCGGGCGGATGCGATAGACCTTGCCGGCAGGCGAGGTGCCGACGAAGAGCGTCCCGTCGGGGTCGGCGAGGAGCGCGAAGACGTTGGACTCCGGCGCGTCGAACAGCACCGAGACCGCGCCGTCCCTCCCCACTTTCAGTACCCGGCCCTCGCCTCCGGTCCCGATCGCCCAGCCGTCCGGCAGCGCTGCGGCGGTGAAGGCGAACGGTTCGGATACCTGGGCGACCGTCTCGACATCGGCGGCAAGCGTCAGGACGCCGCGCGCGTCGACCCGCACGCCCTCGAGCGTGCCGGCGGCGAAGCCGGCCTGCGAATTGACCTGGTGGATGCGCACCGGACTCGCCGCCAGCGGGCCGGCCGAGAGCGCGGCCAGCGACAACGCGACGCGACACCAACCCAGGGTGCCTCGGGAATCGGAGCTCATGGCATCCCTCTCATGTCCGGCACCTCTATTCTCCGGCTCACTTGCCGCCTCCCGGGCCTGCCGCTGGCGGCTCGCGATCGGGCGGCCGGCGGATCTCGACCTCGAGCCGCAGCAGGCCCGTGAGCGGCCGATCGCGCCGGTGGGCCTCATTCTGCACGATCGCATTGCGCACGATGGTGGCGCTCCGCGGTCCCATCGCGCCCCAGATGGACCGCATCGAACCGGGGAGTCGCGGCAGCAGCTCGCCGCCGGTCGACAGTCCGGCGCCGGACAGCACGCCGAGGACGACCAGGTCGCTCGCCGAGTGCAGCGAACGCAGAAACTCGAGCGCCTGCTCGATGCGC
>JBGARM010000324.1:0-3932 GCA_044230215.1 Thermoanaerobaculia bacterium
GTTCCATGCGCGAGAGGTCCGAGAGGTCGCCGACGTCGCCCAGGCCGCGCGCCGCCCAGGCGCGGATCTTCGCCTCCGGATCGGCGAGCAGGCGGCGCAAGTGCGGCAGCGCCGCGACGCGGGCATCGCGCCCGAGGGCATAGGCCGCACCCGCATGCACGATCGGGTCGGCGGTTGCCGGGGAGCCCTCGAGCTCGACTGCAGCCTCGACGAGGCTCTCTTCCTGGAAGCGGAAGAGCGCCGGCGCCAGTCGCCGGGCCGCCTCCAGCGGTTCGAGCGCGGTCAGAGTGCGGCGCACATCGGCGAGCGGGGCGTGGAGCTTGCCTAAGGCTTCGACCGCCAGCCCACCGGTCGAGCTGTCGTCGTCGACCGTCGCCCTGAGCAGCGCGGGGACGGTCTCCGCGGTCCCGAGCTCGCCCAGCGCGAAGGCGGCGGCCTGGCGCACCGCGGATTCCGTGTCGATCAGCAGCCCCTGCAGGATTCCCCTGCCCCGCGGATCGCCGATGCGGCCGAGCGCCCCGGCGAGATCGCGCCGCACGGAGGCGGAGCTGTCGAGAAGGGCGACGAAGACGGTCTCCTCGAAGCGCTTCTGGTCGGCCATCAGCAGGAGGAGCGCCTGCGTATCGCGCAGGTCGGCGGCGCGCGTCGAACGCGTCTCCTCCCGGGTCGCCGCAGGCTTCGGCGGCGGCGACTGAGAACAGGCGAGCGCCGGCAAGACAGCGAGCAGCGTAAGCCGGCAGAGGCGGCGCGCGGGGATCATGAGCGGAACATGCTACGCAGCGCCCACCCCCGGTTGCAAGGCGGCAGGCGGCGGCGCCGCCTCAGGTGCCGATCGCCAGCCGATCGGCCAGGAGCTTCGGCAGCCCCGCCTTGAGGATCCGCTGCTGTGCGCGGTCCACCGGGTAGGCCACGCGATGCCAGCGCACGACCTTCTTGTCGGAGTCGTAGGTCATGTAGGCGGCGCGCGGATCGCGGTCCCGGGGCTGGCCGATCGAGCCGGGATTGATCAGGTAGCGACAACCGGGCTCGATCGAGATCGAGCCGCTTTCGCCGCGCAGGAGGGCGACGCGTATGTCGCGCCCCTGATGGACGAAGAGCGAAGGGACGTGGGTGTGGCCGAAGAAGACGAGGTCCGACGGATAGTTCTCGAAGATCTCCCACGCCTCGTACATCGAGAAGACGTAGGTGTCCTCGTCGAGCGGCGATCCGTGGCAGATGGAGAAACCTTCGGGGAGGACCAGGGGACCCAGCGGCAACTCGCGCACGAACCGCAGGTTGGCCGCGGTCAGGTGATCGGCGGTCCAGCGCGCCGCGGCCAGCGCGGCGTGATTGAAGTTGGCGCCGTCCTCGATCCCGGCGACGACCTTGTCGTGATTGCCGCGAATCCGATGGACCGTGCCAGCGAGATCGCGCACCGCCTCGACCACCTGGTTCGGTCCCGCGCCGTATCCGACCAGGTCGCCGAGCACGAGCACGGCGTCGAAGCGCTTCCGGCGAACCCGGCGCAGCACGGCCTGCAGGGCCTCGGCGTTGCCGTGCATATCCGAGAGAATCAGGTATTGCATGTGCGCTCCGCGACCAGCATACCGATACGCGCGGCCACTTCCGCCGCGCTCTCGCCCGCCGCGATGTCGACCTTGAGGTCAGCGAGCGCATAGGCGGGGAGGCGCTCGCGATAGAGCGCCAGCACGGTCTCCTCGTCGCGAAACAGCGGCCGGTCCTCCTTGCCCCGCCCGCCGACCCTGCGGGTGAGCGTCGCGAACTCGGGATTGAGCCAGACGACGAGGCCGGCGGAACGGGCCGCGGCGAGATTGTGCGGGAAGGTGAGCGTTCCGCCGCCGGTTGCCACGACGACGGGGTCCTGGCGCATCGACTCGGCGAGGACGGCCGCCTCGAGCTCCCGGAAGCGGCCTTCGCCGGCGTGCGCGAAAATCTCGCGCACCGTCTCGCCCGCGAGCCTCTCGATCTCCTGGTCGAGGTCCACGAACGGCCAACCCAGGTTGGCGGCGAGGCGCCTGCCCACGGAGGTCTTGCCGGCGCCCATGAACCCGGTCAGGCAGATTCTCATGCCGCGGCGGCGAGCAGCTCGCGGCAGTTGCGAGCGATGTCGCCCGCACAGACCGCCGAGATCACCGCCACGGAGTCGGCGCCGGCCGCGAGCACGGCGGCGACGTCGGCGCGCTGGACGCCACCGATGGCGATCAGAGGTTTCGACGTCCGGCTGCGGAGCTCGCGCAGGCGGGCGAGACCGACGACCGGGTCCGGATCCCGCTTGCTCCGGGTGGCGAAGATCGGGCCGAGAGCGACCCAGTCCGCGGCCGGCTCCCGGTCGGCGAGGGCGAGCTGCTCCTCGTCGTGGGTCGACACACCGATACGAACCGTGGGCGGCAGCAGCCGCCGGGCCGCTGCAGCCGGCAGGTCGAGCGCGCCGCGGCGCAGCCGGCGGCTGCGCAGGAGCATCGCCAGGTCGACGCGATCGTCGATCCACAGGCTGCCCGGCCAATCCTCGAGCCAGCGCAGGCAGCGCTCCGCCTCGGCGAAGAGCAGCTCGTCGTCGAGGCGCTTGGCGCGCAGCTGGATCGTGGTGATTCCCGACTGCGCCATGATGCGGGCGCTCTCGGCGAGACTTCGCGGCGCCAGCGCTTCGGCATCGGCAATCGCGTAAATCCTGCCCGGCCGAAGTGCTGCGCCCGGGGTCATGGGACGTCCGCCGCCTTGAGTCTGCGGCGTTCCGCGAAACGCTCCATGAAGCGGGTCGAGAGGCGGCCGGCGCGGAACTCCTCGTCCTCGAGGATCTCGCGATGCAGCGGGATCGAGGTCTTGATCCCTTCGACGACGAAGAAGTCGAGGGCGCGCTTCATGCGGGCCACGGCCTCGTCGCGCGAGCCCGCGTGGACGATCAGCTTGGCCACCAGCGAGTCGTAGTTCGGCGGGATGAAGTAGTCCTCGTAGCCGTGGGTGTCGACGCGCACGCCCGGGCCGCCCGGCAGGTGAAAAGTCGTCAGCCTTCCCGGCGAGGGCACGAAGGTCACCGGATCCTCGGCGTTCACCCGACACTCGATCGCGTGGCCGCGCGGTGTGAGCCCGTTGGGGATGGTCAGCGGCTCGCCGGCCGCGATGCGGATCTGCAGCTTCACCAGGTCGACCCCCGTGACCATCTCGGTGACCGGATGCTCCACCTGGATGCGGGTGTTCATCTCCATGAAGTAGAAGCTGCCGTCGAGATCGAGCAGGTATTCGATCGTCCCCGCGCCCTGGTAGCCGACGGCTCGCGCCAGCTTCACCGAGGCCTCTCCCATGCGGGCGCGCAGCTCCGGGGTGAGAGCCGGCGACGGCGCCTCCTCGATCAGCTTCTGGTGGCGGCGCTGGATCGAGCACTCGCGTTCGCCCAGGTGGATGACGTTGCCGTAGGCGTCGCCGAAGACCTGGAATTCGATATGCCGCGGCTCCTCGAGATACTTCTCGAGATAGATCGAACCGTCGCCGAAAGCGGTCAACGCCTCGTTGGAGGCGGTCGCGAACTGGCCTTCGATCTCGTCCGCCGAGCGCACGATCCGCATCCCGCGACCGCCGCCGCCCGCCGCGGCCTTGAGGATCACCGGAAACCCGATGCGCGTGGCCAGCTGCCGTGCCTCGTCGGCGGATTCGAGCGGCTCCTGGCTGCCTTCGAGCACCGGAACTCCGGCGGCGACGGCCGTCTTGCGGGCGTTCGCCTTGTCGCCCATCTGCCGGATCACTTCCGGCGGCGGCCCGATCCAGCCGATCTTGCAGTCACGCAGGACCTCGGCGAAATGCGCATTCTCGGAAAGGAAGCCGTAGCCGGGGTGAATCGCGTCGGCGCCGGTGATCTCCGCCGCCGAAACGATGCTGGAGATGTTCAGGTAGCTCTGGGACGAGGCGGGCGGGCCGATGCAGACGTCCTCGTCGGCATA
>JBGARM010000325.1:0-3927 GCA_044230215.1 Thermoanaerobaculia bacterium
CGAGCTCAAGGGTCCGACGGTGAGGGCGATGGCGGCCGGAACCACCTCCCAGTTGCCGAAGTGCGAGCCGAGGACGATCGTTCCTTTGCCCTGGGTAAGAGCGGCGGCGCGCGCGAAATTCTCCCAACCGACGAGCTCGAGCCGCGCGAGGAGCTCCGGGCCGTCGAAGCGCAGGCTGGACAGGGCATCGCAGAAAGAGGCGCCGAAGTGGCGAAAGCAGGCGCGGGTGATGCGGCTGCGCTCGCCGGCCGAGAGCTCCGGGAAGGCGGCGGCGAGGTTCTGGTCGGCGGTGCGCCGCCGGCGGCGGTCGAGCCGGCCGGCGAGCGCCCCGAGGGCGCCGCCGAGCGCCCGGCTGGCCGGGTGCGGCAGGGTGCGCACGACCCCTTGGAAGAGGGCGAAGGCGCCGAACTCGACGGCGTGGCGGACCGGGGCGTTCTTCATCGCCGGAGTCTCACCTCGTCGATACTCCTCGGCTCACCTCTGCCAGGCGCGCGTCGAACCACTCCCAGAACGCGGGCTCCGGCCGCGCCACCACCGGCAGCACAGCCGCCGCCGGCTTCAACCGCCCGTGGAGCTTGAGCGCGTCCTTGGCCGTCGTCAGCAGGGCCGCGGCGCGGTGGCGGCGAAAGGCGCCCTCGATGCGGGCAATGCTCTCGTCGGGATAGGCATGGTGATCGGGGAAGGCGAGGCGCGCGGCGAGCTCGAGCCCCTGGCGCTCGGCGTCGCGAAAGAAGGCCTCCGGCCGCGCGACGCCGGCGAAGGCGACCACCCGCGTTCCGGGCGGCAGCGCGGCGCCGGTGGCCGCGCGCGGCGGGCCGCTGGCGCTGGCGCTGGCGAAGCCGGGACCGGTGAAGCCGTGCGGCGCGAGAGCCTCGGCCAACTCTCTGCCGGCGCTGGCCATCGCCCCCGGGGCGGTGCCGGTGAGGATCACCGCGTCGGCGTGCCGCGCGGCGGAAAGCGGCTCGCGCAGCCGGCCGGCCGGAGCGAGGCGGGAGCCGGCAAACGGGTCGGCCGCCGGAAAGAGCAGCAGCTCGATGTCGCGCGCCAGGGCGACGTGCGAGAAGCCGTCGTCGAGCAGGAAGAGATCGGGCGAGTGCGCGAGCTCGCGCAGCAGCAGCCGCGCCGCCTCGACGCGGCGCTCGCCGACCGCAACCGCCACCCCGGGGAGGGTCTGGGCGAGGAGAAAGGGCTCGTCGCCGGCGGCGCTCCAGGAGATCCGCGGTCCGGCTCCCAGCGAGACGATCAACGGGCCGCGGCTGGTGCGGCGGTAGCCGCGCGAGACGATCGCCACCGCGAGACCCCGGCCGGCGAGGTCGCCGGCGACAGCGGCGGTGAACGGCGTCTTGCCGCCGCCGCCCCAGTGGAGATTGCCGAGACTCACCACCGGCACCGGCAGGCGCTCGGCATGCGCCGCGGCGAGCCGGCGGCGGCGGGCGAGCACCGCGCCGTAGAACCGCTGCCAGGGCGAGCGCGTCGGCGCGCCGGCCGCGAGCGCCGTCATCGCAGTGTCTGTCCAGCGCGCCGCTGCTGCGTTTGGGCTGCCGCGACGAGCGGCGCGAGCAGGTCGAGGGTGCGGTCGAGCGCGCCGGCGTTCGCCGTGACCAACGCGCGACCGCGCTCGCCCATCGCCCGCGCCCTCGCCGGCGCGGTGAGCCAGGAATCCCAGAGGCGGCCCAGATCCTCGCCCGAGGCGACCCGTCCCCAGGCCTCTCGGCGGTCGAACTCGTCGGCGATCTCGCGGAAGTTGGTCATCGACGGCCCGACGGCGACCGGCACGCCGAAGCGTGCGGCCTCGATCGGATTGTGGCCGCCGGTCGGACGGAGAGTTCCGCCGATGAAAGCCGCGCTGGCCAGGCGGTAGGTCGAGGCCAGCTCGCCGATCGAATCGAGCAGGAAGACGGCCGGCCGTGCGCGGTCGGTGCCGCTCCTGCGGACGAGGTCCGGATGCGCGGCGGCGACGAGCTCGGCGACGGCTGCGAAGCGCTCGGGGTGGCGCGGCGCGAGCACCAGGAGCGCGCGCTCGCCGGGCGCCTGCCCACTCCCGGCGAGGCGGCGGAACGCCGCCAGAACCTGCTCCTCTTCGCCCGCCATGGTCGAGCCGGCGACCAGGATCGGCCGCCCGTCCGCCAGCCGTTCGAGGCGCCGGGCAAGCTCCGGCTGGATCGGCGGCTCGGGCGAGTCGAACTTCAGGTTGCCGGTGACGGTGATGCGTTCGGGGCCGACACCCAGCGCGATCAGCCGTTCCGCATCGACTGCGGTCTGCACGCCAAAGCGGTCGATCGGGGCGAAGAAGAGCGGCAGCGCCAGGCGCCGGAAGAGCCGCAGACGCGGGAAGCTCCGGTCGCTCACCCGGCCGTTGACGACCGCGGTCGGCAGGCCGCGGCGCTTCACGGCCCGAAGTAGCAGCGGCCAGTAGTCGCCTTCGACCAGCACCATGGCGGCGGGCGTGAAGCGGCGGAAGAAGCGGGCGAGGGCGAAGCCGAGCTCGAACGGCAGGTAGGCTGTCTGCGCCCGGTCGCCGAGGCGGGCGGCGAGGCTGGCGGCCTGGCGCTGGCCGGTCGGCGTGATCGTCGTCAGCAGGAGGGGAAGATCGGCCGGCAGCCGCGCCGCGAGCGTCCCGGCGAGCAGCGACTCACCGACCGAAACGGCGTGGATCCACAGCCCGGCGGGCAGGGGCTCCGCGGTCGCCGCCGGTCGCCCGCCGCCGAATCGCCCGCGCACGGTCGGCAGGTAGTGCCGGCGGCGCAGAAGGAGCAGCCACGGACCGGCCACGAAGAGGGCCAGGGCGGCCAGAAATTGATAGATCCACCACATCGGGACCAGGGCAGTATAATCAAGCGCTTCAGTGTTTTGCCCGAGTCCGATCCGATTCCCGCGGGCATCTCCGCCGGCTTGGACGGCCGGGCGCGGTCGTCCGTAAGAACCCATTGGAACCGGTGATGCCAGAGTTGGTCTATTCCCAGAATCGCGAACGACAGAGGCTCGCCGAGCGGAGCGATCGGGAACTGCTCTGCCTGCTCAAGGCGGACGATGAGCTCGCTCTGGGAGAGCTCGTGGCCAGGAAGACCCGGGCGCTGCTCCAGGTCACCGCCCGCATCGTGCGCGACGAGGAGGAGGCCCGGGATGTCGTCCAGGTCGCCTTCCTCAAGATCTGGGAGAGCCGGGCGAAGTACGACACACGCTGGAGCCCCAATACCTGGATCTACCGCATTGCCACCAACCTGGCGATCGACCACTGGCGCTCGCGCCGGTCGCGCGATCAGGCGGCCGAACCGGTGCGCTTTCACCTCCTGCGAGCGTCGGAGAGCCGCCCCACCGGAGCGATGGCCGAGCTCAAAGAGGCCGAGGTCGAGCGCATCTTCGTCGAGCTCGCTGCCGAGCTGACCGAGAAACAGCGCCTGATCTTCCTGCTGCGCGAAACCGAAGGGCTGGATTCCGCCGAAGTGGCGGAGATCGCCGGCTGCGAAGAGTCGACGGTGCGCAATCACCTCTTCAACGCCCGCAAGATCCTGCGCCAGAAGCTCGTCGAGCGCTACCCCGAGTACGCCCGGCTGGCCGTCGGGACGAAGACGTCTGCCGGCGAGTCCGCCGGGGAGTCCAATCCATGAGCTGCCCCGACTGGCGGGCCCTCGTGGCCGCGCGCGACGCCGAGCCGGCGGCCGACCTGCCGGCCTGGGCGGAGGCGCGCCGCCACGCTGCGCAGTGCGGCCGCTGCCGGCAGGAGGCGCTGCTCGCCGATCCGCTGCTGCTTTTTTCGCGTCTGCCGGAGCGGCGCGTGACGCCGGACGAGATCGGCGACATGCAGGCCGCTGTGGCTGCGCTGGTTCGCGCCGGGCGCATCGCTGAGGGCGCCGGCGCCGTTTCCGGGAGTGCGCGTCGCTCCGCCGGCTCCGGCCTGTTCTCGATCTCCCGGGTCGCCGCGGCGCT
>JBGARM010000326.1:0-3923 GCA_044230215.1 Thermoanaerobaculia bacterium
GTCGTAGTAGGCCTCCTTCTCGGACCGAAGCCGGGCCGCTCGGTCGCGAAGGTCGCGCAGGCGCGCGTCGAGCGCGGCGTCGTCGAGCCGCAGCGCCTCGATCGCGTCGGGGTAGCGAGGCGGCGCCGTCACGCAGGCCTCGCCGCCCGCTGCGGCCCGCGCCGGTTCATCATCGGGCTACTCGTGGCGCAGGGCCACCATCGGGTCGAGCCGCGCCACCCGCACGGCGCCGTACCAGGAGCAGGCGAGCGCCCAGGCGAGCGTCACCGCGACGATGACGACGAGGTCGCGAACCGGAACCGCGAACGGCAGATAGTCGAGGAAATAGACGTCGCCGGGCATGCGGATGATGCGCGCCCGGTCGAGAATCAGCGCCGCCGCAGAGCCGACCGCCGCGCCGGCGAAGGTACCGATGCCGCCGAGCATCGCCCCCAGCCAGCAGAAGGCGGCACGCAAGGTGGCCTGACTGCCGCCCATGGCGACCAGCAGGCCGATCTCCCGCCGCTTGTTGGCGGCGATCAGGGAGAGATCCGCGATGAGAGCGAGCGCCGCGACGACGACGATGAGCGAGACGGCGACGAACATGACGCTCTTCTCCAGCCGCAGGGCGAAGAAGAGTGGCCGGTTGAGCTCCCGCCAGGTCGACACCCGGGCGCCGTCGGGCAGGATCGCAGCGAGCCGCTCCTCGACCCCGGCGGCGGCCTCGAGGGTGGACACTCCGACGAACAGCCGGCGCGGCCGCTCGGCGCCGAACAGGAGCTCGGCACGGTCGATCGGCAACGCCGCGCGTGCCTGTTGCTCCGACTTCCCGGAGCGGAACAGCCCGGCGACCCGCAGATTGACCATTCGCGGCTGCGGACCGAACGGCGTCAGGGTCGGCCGGGGGGAGGCGATGGTGACGATCGTCGCCGGAGCGATTCCGAGTCGCGCCGCTTCGCGGTCGCCCAGATAAAGGCCCGCTGGTTTGCCGGCGGCCCCTGGAAACTGCGTCGGGACGGCACCCGCGAAGCCGGTCAGCGCCACCGGCAGGACGCGCCCGGCGGCGACGATCCAGCCCTTGCCCGGGAGCGCCTGCTGTACCGAGGTCACCTCCGGATCGCGGCCGATCCGCCCGGAAAGGTCGGCGACGGCCGCCGCCTCGAGGCCTGCCGGCAGCTGGACCTCGACCGCCGGCGTGCGCGCCAGGATCTCGCCGGTCAGCGCCTGTTGCATCCCGGTGAGCGCCGCGAGCGCCAACACCAGCGCCGCGACACCGAGCCCGATGCCGGCAGCGGCGACGATCGACAGGAAACTCACGAAAGCGTCCTTGCGGGTGCTGCGCAGGTAGCGCAAGGCGAGCGCGAGCGAGAACGGCAGGTTGCCGGCGCTCACTTGCCGCTTACCGGATCTCCGCTCGCCTCGCCTGCCCCGGGCCCGGCGGCCGCGCCCTCCTCGCCCCCTGGCGCGGCGCGCTCCGGCCGCAGGAGCGGGAAGAGAATGACGTCGCGGATCGACGCGCGGTCGGCGAAGACCATCGTCAGGCGGTCGATGCCGATGCCCTCGCCGCCGGCGGGCGGCATGGCGTGCTCGAGCGCCCGGACGTAATCGGCGTCGAAGCGGTGCGCCTCACCGTCGCCGGCCTCGCGTGCCGCGAGCTGCTGCTCGAAGCGCTCCGCCTGGACATCGGGGTCGTTGAGCTCGGAGAAGGCGTTGGCGATCTCCATGCCGCCGATGTAGAGCTCGAAGCGCTCGGTGAAACGCGGGTCCGACGGCTTCTGCTTCGACAGCGGCGAGATCTCCACCGGGTGGTCGATGATGAACACCGGCTGCTCGAGGTGCTCCTCGCAGAGCTCCTCGAACAGCGCCGCGAGCAGCAGACCGTAGTTCGGACCCGAAGCACCCGTCGCCGCCTTGGGCGGCTCGAGCCCGCGCTCGCGGAATGCTGCCAGCAGTCCGGCAGCGGTCGCAGTCTGCTCGGCGGACAGCCCGGCGAAGCGCTGCAGCGCGGCACCCATGCTGAGCCTTGGCCATGGCGGCGTCAGATCCAGCTCTTTCCCTTTGTAGAGCAGTTTTTTCGTCCCCAGCGTCCGCTCCGCCAACTCGACCAGCAGCTCCTCCGTCACGTCCATCAGGTGCTCGTAGTTGCTGTACGCCCAGTAGAACTCGAGCATCGTGAACTCGGGGTTGTGCTGCGTCGACAGCCCCTCGTTGCGGAAGTTGCGGTTGATCTCGTAGACCCGGTGCAGGCCGCCGACCAGCAGACGCTTGAGGTAGAGCTCCGGCGCGATGCGCAGGTAGAGGTCAATGTCGAGCGCGTTGTGGTGGGTGACGAACGGCCGCGCCGAAGCGCCGCCGGGGACCGCCTGCATCATCGGCGTCTCGACCTCGAGAAAACCGTGGCGGTCGAAGAAGGCGCGCATCCCCGAGACGATCCCGGCCCGGATCTCGAACACCCGGCGCGATTCCGGGTTCGCCACCAGGTCGAGATAACGCTGGCGGTAGCGGATCTCGGTGTCGGCGAGACCGTGCCACTTCTCCGGCAGCGGGCGCAGCGCCTTGGCGAGCAGCGTCAGCCGCTCTGGCGCGATCGACAGCTCTCCGACCCGGGTGCGCAGCAGCTCGCCTTCGGCCAGCAGGTAGTCCCCGAGGTCGAGCCCGTCGACCAGCTCGTTCGATGCCGCGTCCAGGAGATTGCGACGGATGAAGAGCTGGAGCTTGCCGACGCCGTCGTGCAGATCGACGAAGACGAGCTTGCCCTGTTCGCGGATGGCGCGGATCCGCCCGGGAACCCGCAGGCGGCGCTTGTCCTCAGCCAACTCCTCGGCGGAGAGCCCGCCGAACTGCGCCTGGACCGCCGACGGCTCGAGGTCGAATTCGCAACGCGCCGGAAAGGCGTCGACCCCCCGCGCGGCGAGGTCGGCGCGCTTCTTCCTGCGATTGGCGATCTGCTCGTCGAGCTCCGACATCGGAGGCGAAGAATATCCGAAAGCGGCGCGAGCGCCGCGCTAAAGCGGCGTGAATGCCGCGCGAAAGCGGCGCGAACACCGCGCGAGAGTCGCCGTCGAAGCCTGCTGCTAGGATCGCGGGCCATGCAACATTGGCAGGAAGAACTGGCGCTGGCCGTCACCCGGTGGCGCGACCTCGGACGTCCGGCACCGGATGTCGCTCTGGTTGCGGGCTCCGGCCTCTCCGTCGATCTCGGCCCGCCCGTGGCCGGACCCGAGCCGCTGGCGCGATGGCTGCCGTTCCCGGTGCATGGAGTCGCCGGCCATCGCCATGAGATCGAGCTGCTCGAGGTCGCGGGAGGCCGCCGGGTGCTCTATTTTCGCGGCCGCATCCACGGCTATCAGGGCTACGCGCCGGCGGACGTGGTCTTCCCCGTCCGCTTCGCGGCCCTCCTGGGAGCGAAGGTGCTGCTGATGACCAACGCCGCCGGCGGCGTCCGCCCGGAGTGGCCCGCAGGAACGCTCGCGGCGGTCTCGGACCATCTCAATCTCACCGGCACCAACCCGCTCGCCGGGGAGCCTCCGCCGGCCTGGGGGGCACGCTTCCCCGACATGGTCGATGCCTACGATCCCGGCCTGCGCGGCTTGGCCCGCCGGCATGCGCGCGAGCTGGGCTTCGACCTGCCCGACGGGGTCTACGCCGGCCTCAACGGACCGAGCTACGAAACGCCCGCCGAGGTCCGGATGCTGCGCACACTCGGCGCCGACCTGGTCGGCATGTCGACCGTCCATGAGGTCATCGCCGCCCGCCACTTGGGCCTGCGCTGCCTCGTCCTCTCGCTGGTAGCCAATCCGGGCGCCGGCGTCACCGACGCGCCGCTCCACCTCGAACACGGCGCCCGTCGCGCCGGTGACGAGCCATTCGAGGCGCACGCCCGCATCCTCGAGGCGCGCGAGGACGAGGCTCGCGAGCGCCGCGGTCGTCGAGGAGAGCGACAG
>JBGARM010000327.1:0-3898 GCA_044230215.1 Thermoanaerobaculia bacterium
TCGACTGGCGACCTACCTCATCCCGACCGCGCTGGACGCGCCCCGGATCAGCGCGATCCTCGTCGAGTCCCCGTTCAGCGGCGCGCCCCATGGCGCCAAAGGTGTCGGGGAGCTGCCGATGGACGTCGGGGCACCAGCGGTCGTCGCGGCGGTGGCGGCCGAGGCGCGCAGACGTCGGCAGACCTCGTAGCCGTCGAGCCCGGGGAGCATCAGATCGAGCACCACGAGGTCCGGCGGCTTGCGGGCGGCGAGGTGGGGCGCGCGCTCGCCGGCGCGGGCGCTCTAGCTGTCGTAGCCTTCGCGCGACAGCAGGAACTGCAGCGAGAGCACGATGTTCGGCTCGTCGTCGACGATCAGGACACGCGGCCGTTGAGTCATAAGGTACCTCCGGATTCGACAGGACGAAGCGTCGGCGCGGCGGGCAGCTCGACGACGAAGCACGCGCCGCCGAGCCCGGCCGCTTCGGCCCAGATCCGGCCGCCGTGCTGCTCGACGATCTTGCGCGAGATGGCGAGGCCGAGGCCGGCGCCCTGGCGGCGGTCGGCACTGCCGCGCGGCAGCTGACGGAAACGCTCGAAGATCGCCTCCCGGAGGTCCTCGGGAATGCCCGGGCCGTTGTCGGCGACCGCCAGGCGGACGATGCCTTGCCGCCGCTCGAGGCTCACGCGGACCCGGCCGGAATCGGCCGCCGCGTGGCGCAATCCGTTCGACAGCAGGTTGATCACGACCTGAGTCAGGCGATCGCCGTCGCCGGAGATGCGCGGCAGCGCCGGTGCGAGGTCGAGCTCCCGCCGGGCGCCGCGCGACGCCGCGAGCTGGCGCATCGACTCCGCCGCGTCGTGCACCACCTCGCTCAGCTCGACGGTGGCGGTGCCCTCGAACATCCCTTCGGCCTCGAGCTTGGCGAGGTCGAGCAGGCCCTGGATGAGTCGTGTCAGACGCTCGTTCTCGCGCGCGATGATGCCGAGGAACTCGCTGCGCTGCTCGAGCGAGAGGTCCGGGTTGTCGTGCAGGATCTCGGCGAAGGCGCGGATCGCCGTGAGCGGCGTGCGCAGCTCGTGCGCCATGGTCGAGAGGAACTCGTCCTTGCGGCGATCGAGCTCCTGCAAGCGGTCGTTGACCTGGCGCAGCTCCGCCGACGCCATCTCCAGGAGCCGGGACTTCTCCTCGAGCTCACGGCTTGCCGCGAGGACGCGCGAGGTCTCGTCGAGCAGCTCGACGACCTCGCCGACACCGAGAGTGTGCTCGCTCGCCACCGAAGCGAGCGCGACGCGGGCCGAGGCGGCGCCGGTGGTGCCGGCGAGGAGCTTCTCGGCGTAAGCGAGGAGCTCGGGGTCGGCGACGGTGTCATCGCGAGCGATATCCGCTCCGAGCTCCTCGGCGCGCAAGGCGAGGGCCCGGTCGGCGCGCTCTTCGCCGATGAAGCGGCCGAGCAGTCCGCGCACGGCGGCGACCGGGGTCTCCGCCGCCCAGGGCGAGGATTCCGCGTCGGGCTCGCGCCGGAAAACGTCGACGAAGCGCTGCGCCTGGCGTCGTTCGACCGCGGTCGGCGCGTCGAGCGACGACACTCCGACATAGAGCAGGAGGTTGACCAACAGACTCCACAGCAGCGAATGCGACAGCGGATCCATGCCGGAGAGGCCAAGCAGAGCCTGGGGGCGCAGCAGCGAGATGCCGAACGGTCCTGAGGCGAGCAGGGACGCGCTCAACAGTCCACCGCCAGCGAGGGTCGGCAGGGGCAGCGTGTAGGCCCAGACGACGGCGCCGCCGACCAGCCCGGCAAGCGCACCGCGGCGCGTCGCTCCCGTCCAGTAGAGCCCGCCGAGCGTCGCGGGCGCGAGTTGGGCGACGGCGGCGAAGGAGATCAGGCCGATGGTCACCAGGGAAGCGCCGGTCGTCGCTGAGACTGCGTAGAGATGGCCGAGCAGCACGACGCCGGCGATCGCCAACCGGCGACTGACGAGGAGCGGAAAGCGGAAGTCCTCCGATGGCCCCTTGCGGCGCAAGAGGAGCGGCAGCACGAGGTCGTTGGCGACCATGTTCGACAGCGCCAGGCTCTCCATGATGATCATGCCGGTGGCTGCCGAAAGTCCGCCGAGAAAGACCAGGACAGCGAGCGTCTGCTGGCCGGCGAGCATCGGCAGGGCGAGGACGTAACCGTCGGCCGAGGCGCCGGTCGAGCCCAGCATGAGCCTGCCGGCGAGCGCGATCGGCAGCACGAACAGGTTGATCACCAGGAGGTAGAGCGGCAGCAGCCACGAGGATGTCCGCAAGTGGCGCTCGTCGACGTTCTCGACGACCGCGACCTGGAACTGGCGGGGAAGGAACCAGAACGCCAGCAGCGAGAGCAGCGTCATCCAGACCCAGTCGCCGTCGCTGGCGCTGCTGCGCGACAGCATCCCCGCGAGCTCGGGCTGGGGTGCCGCGCGCGCGAAGATGTCGCCCAGGCCGTCGAACATTCCCCAGACGACGAAGACGCCGACCGCGAGGAAGGCCACCAGCTTGACCAGCGATTCGAAGGCGATGGCGAGGACGAGACCGGCATGCTGCTCGGTGAGATCGACCGAGCGCGTCCCGAAGAGGATGGCGAAGAGCGCCAACACGCCGGCGCAGGCGAGCGAGACACGGTCCGCCGCGAGCGGCTCGAAGTGAGTGCTCCGCCAGAGAGTGAGAAAGGAGTACGAGACGGCCTTCAGCTGAAGGGCGATGTAGGGCACCGTGCCGGCCACGAGCACGACGGCGACGAGCGCGCCGAGGCCGGTGCTCTTGCCGTAGCGCGAGGCGACGAAGTCGGCGATCGAGATCAAGCGCTCGCGCTTCGCGATGCGCACGATCTTGCGGTAGACCACCCAGCCGAGCGCGGCGCCGAGGGTAGGACCGAGGTAGACCGGCAGGAAGCCGTAGGCGTCCCCGGCCGCCCGGCCGACGCTGCCGTAGAAGGTCCAGGCGGTGCAGTAAACCGCGAGCGACAGCGAGTAGACCCAGGGGTTGGCGAGCGGGCTGCGGCCGGCCGCGGCGCGGGCGTCCCCGACCGCGGCGATGAGGAAGAGCAGGCCCAGGTAGGCGAGCGCGATGGCTATCAGCGTGCTGGCTGCCGGCACGGGCGCTTACTCCCCGTGGCGCGGTCCGAGCGCCAGCGCGATGAGCACAATCAGCAGCAGCCAGAATCCAAAGAGGAAGACGACCGGCCGCGGCCAGGCGCCTGGCGGCGCCGCGTGCGACGCGGCGCGAAGGAGCGGTCCGGCGAAACCGGCGCAGCCGAGCAGGAAGACCGCGATCAGGCGCGCGCTGCGGGCGCGCTCGCGACGGCGCTCGCTCTGCGTGGAGAGCGGTTTTGCAGCGGTGTCTGGAACCGGTCGATTCAAGTTCGAATCTCGCTTGGCGGGATCCTATCGCCGCCGCGTCGGGGCCGCCCCGGGGGTCAGGCGAAGGTGGCGATAGAGAGTCGAGCGCGCAATGCCCAGCCGGCGCGCCGCGAGCGACAGGTTGCCGCCGGACTCCATCATCGTCTGCGTCACCAGCCGGTGCTCGAGCTCGTCGAGGCGGGAGCCGCCGGCGGCTCCCGCCGTTCCTTGAGGCGAGGCGAGGTCGCGGGGCGCGCTCTCGCCCGGTGTCGCAAGAGTGCGGTCGAAGTCGAGACGAGGCAGGTGCTCGGGGCGGATGTCGCGTTCGTCGGCGAGGGCCAGAGCGTACTGCAGCGCGGTCCGGATCTGGCGCACGTTTCCGGGCCAGCGAGCGGCGGTGAGCCGGGTGAGCGCGGCGCGTGACAGCCGGGGCGCCGGCTGCTGCGGCGATTCGCTGGCGACCAGTCGGGCGAAGACGTGGCGCCCGAGTCCGGCGACCTCGGAGCGCTCGCGCACCGGCGGCAGTCCAAGCACCGCGCCGGCGCGGCGGAAGT
>JBGARM010000328.1:0-3897 GCA_044230215.1 Thermoanaerobaculia bacterium
TTGTGGATCGAATCGACCATGCCGCTGGTGTTGGCGCTGCGGTTCTCGGCCGAGATCGACGACGAGGTCTTCAGGCCCTCCGCGTCGATGGTGTAGAACGAGATCCGGTTGGCGTTGGCCTGCGCGATGAGCTCCTGGTAGCGCCGCGAGGCGTCATAGGTGAGGCTCTCCATGATCGCCGTCGACGAGCTGCCGGAGAACTTCTCCTGGACGTACTGGAAGACGTCCTGACCGGCGATCATCGGCAGCCCGTCGCTCACGTAGAGCACCGCCTTGCGGCCGGGCAGTCCGGCGAGCGAGCTCACGGTGTTCTTCAGCGAATCGATCGAGAACTGCAGGTCGTTGAACAGCGACTCGGCGTACGACCGCACGCGGGTGATCGCCTGGTTCTGGTCCTTGATGTCGTCGAGATCGCGCAGCAGGTCGCGGCGGTCCGAGTCGTTCTGGGTCGCGAAGGCGTTGAGCTTCTCGAGCTCGAACAGCGCCGAGGCGATGACCTGCGGATCCGACGTGAAGGCCCGGCGCACATGCGGCTCGCGGTCGTAGGTGATGAGCATCACCCGGTCGCCGGGAGTCAGGTCCGAGCGCAGGAACTCGCGCAGCGCGGTGAACGTCTTGTTGCGGCTGAACGGGTGAATGTTGAAGTTGTCGATGTAGACCACGAGATGGAGCCGCTGATCCTCGGGAATCTCGGGCGGCATGCCCGGAACCGCCGTCGGCGACGGCGGAGCGGGATTCGCGATGGCCTCGGCAGTCGGCACCGGGCGACCCTCCTCGACGGCGTAGAAGTTGGTGATCGCCATCGGCTTCTTGTCCTCGAAGATCTCGAAGTCCTCTCGCTTCAGGCCGTTGACCCGGTTGCCCTTCTTGTCGGTCACGTAGACGTCGACGTTGACGACGCTGACGTCGATCGACTCGAAGAAATCGCCGGCGCCGATGGCCGGGGCGGGGGGAGCCTCGGTCTGCTCAGCGGCCGCGGCGGGGGCCGCGGGAGCCGCTGGCTTCGCGGGTGAGGCGGCGCCCTGGGCATCCAGGTGTGCCGGAAGTCCGGGTGCGGCGAGCCCTGCGACGCAGAGCAGAATCAGTCGATAGCGCGACATTTTCGTCATGAAATTCAGTTCCTCGGAAAAACCGATGAGCCACCGCCGGTCTTCCCGGCGTCATCGATCAGGTCAGGGTTCTCAGGGATTCACTTCGGCCCGAGCCGAATAGATCGCGCCGCCGGCCGGATCCGAGATCGCGAGGACCAGCTCGTTCCTCGCCCGGCGCAGCTGAACGATCGTGGTGTAGGTCGCATAGGCGCCGGCGGGGGCTTTGCCGGGCATGTCCAGGCGGATCGGGATCACCGGAATCTCGGATCGGCCGCCGCGCTCGTCGAGGGCGGCGATCCGCAACTCGACCTCGGCACTGACCCCCTTGTCGGTGGCGATCGCGGTGAGCTGCGCGAGCGGAATGCGCAGCGTGACAGGGACGTTCATCCGATTCCCCGACACCTTCTTCGGCGTGCCGATTTCGACCGGCAGCGCCTCCGAACCGGGGCCGGCGCCGAAGAGCAGGATGCTCTCGACTGCCATGCTGGTCTGGCTCCTGCCGGAGAAGTCGACATAGCCGGAGCGATTGCGAATGCGGAGGCCGTCCACCCGGGTGGTGAGCACGACCTTGTGCGAGGCGTCGTCCCCCTGCCAGGTCGGCGCGAAACCGATCCAATAGTAGGAACGGGTGTCCTCGGTGACCTTCGCCAGGACCTCCTCCCGCTGACCGTTCAGCAGCGCCTTGCCGCCAGTTTCGGTGGCGACGTACTGCAGGGTGTACTGGACATTGTTCTCGCGCTCGAAGGCGTTGTTGCGGTCGCTGAAGTTGGAGCCCGCCGAGTATTCGGCGCTGGCCGTCGTCTCCTCGTAGAGACCGGGAACGTCGACCGCATAGATCGTGTATCCCAGCTGATTCGCCGTGCCGATGAGCGGCGCGAGCAGCTCGTCGCCGCGCTTCAACTGCGACTCGAGCACGGTCCGGCTGTAGTCGTTGATCGCATACTGCACCGGGTCGTAAGGCCAACCGCCGGCGAGCATGACGAACACCTTGCGTCCCGGCGGATTGGCGAAGCCGCGCAGCGCCGACGACGCCGCCGCCACGATGCCCTGGACCTGCTCCTGGAGCGTCTCGGCGTAGGCGCGCTCATCCGTGTCGAGGCGCATCTGGGTCGAGTCGAGGAGACGGGGGCGGTTGCCGGTGAGTCGGTCGGAGCGGGCGTCGTGGGTGAACCTGCGGTCGTCGGCTTCGCGCTGCAGACCTTTCGCCGGCCGGGTCATCGCCTTGCGGAAGACGCGCTCGAGCTCGGGTACCGATTGCGACCAGGAGGAGAGCATCTCCAGCCGCAGGCCGTCGTAGGCGACGACCGCCATGCGATCCTCCGGGCGCAGCCGCCCGAGGTCGGCCGAGATCTTCTCGATGACCTTGTCGCGATCGCGCTGCAACGGATAGAAGTCGTCGATGAAGACCAGATAGCTGGTGCCGACCGGGGTTCCCGGGGCGAGCTGGGGCACGCCGGGAATCACCGGCTCCTCCGCCGGACCCTCGATGGCGTCACCGCCGCGGACTTCGGTGAAGTACTGGATCGGCAGCTGCTCGCCGTCGACCTTGAGCATGAAGTCGGCCGGTTGGAGACCGGTCACCGGCAGGCCGTCCTTGTCGGTGACGACGACCTCGACGTTGATCACCCGCACCTCGACGGTCTCGCCGAAGAGCGGCGCCCCGGCGGCCGCCTGGCCTGCCGGCGCCTGTGCGACGAGGCGCGAGGCTGCGAGGAGGAGACCAGCGACAACTGCGAAACTCCGGCGAACGATCGAGAGGTTCATTCTTCGGTCTCCTTCAGGAAGCGGTCCCATGGGCGGCTGGCGGACGGCCAGCGGATTCCCGGGAAGCTGCAATCGTCGTACCACGAAGGCGGCCGGCGAGATGCGCCGCGATCCGGACCCCATGGTCGCGTGAATTCTCGATGAAGATCCGGTGGGTCTCGCGCCCGGCCTGAATCGTCCCGGCGACATAGAGTCCCGGCACCGCCGTCTCGCAACTCTCGCTGTCGAAATGCGGGGCTCCGCTCGCCGGATCGACGGCCACTCCGGCCGCCTCGAGCACGGCCGTCTCGGGAGCGTATCCGATGAGGACGTAGGCCGCTCCCGCCTGAATCTCCTCGACGCCGCCCTCGGCCCCGGCGCGAACCCGCACGACGCCGTCGCCGAAGCCGACGACCTCCGCCCCCAGCAGCGCCCGGATCTCGCCGTCGGCGATGCGGTTCTCGATGTCGGGCTTGACCCAGTACTTCACTGTCTCCTTGAGTGTCCTCCCGTGGTGCACGAGGGTGACCCGCGCGCCGTGCCGGAAGAGGTCGAGTGCCGCTTCGGCCCCCGAATTGCCGCCTCCGACGACGACGACCGATTCTCCGAAATGTGCCAGGGGCTCGCGATACCGGTTGCGGACCCAGGGCTGGTCCTCGCCCGGAACTCCGAGTCGCAAAGGATTGCAGAAGTAGCCGGAGGCGACCGCAACCGCCCGGGCCTGACGCGCCACCACCCCTGAGCGTCCCCTGGAGGAGACAACGAAGCCGTCTCCCCCGGGTACCCGCCGGATCGACTCGACGTCCTCGTGCAGGGCGAGCGGCAGGCGGCGCAGCGCCCCCGCGGGGGCGCCGACGGTGGCGAGGAGTGCGAGCGTCTCGCCGTGTCGCACGGAGAACGTCGCGCCACGCAGGATCTCTGTGTGGGCGCGCATCGCCCAGACGTCCTCGACCTGGATCGCGTCCCGAATCACCGTGGGCGTCCCAAGAGTCGCAGCAAGCATCCTCCCGCGAGCAGGACCCCGGCCGTCAACGCGATCTGGAGCGAAGCCATGGCCGCCACC
>JBGARM010000329.1:0-3863 GCA_044230215.1 Thermoanaerobaculia bacterium
TCTCCGAGCTCGCCGCCCGTCTGACGGTCGGCAGCACCGAGGTGCCGGTGACCGCCCCCTTCGGATTCGTCGACCTCGAGAACGCCATTCAGCTGGGCTGCCTGATCGAGCCGTTCGGCGAGACGCCGCTGCAGCTCTGGGTGATGCCGCTCTCGAGCGCTTCCGGCCGCTTCAGCGTCGGGCTCAACGCCCACCGCACCGGCGACGCGCTGTGCCCGGCTCCGGTGCTCTGAAGTCGGATTCGGCCGCTGGCCGCTGAAGGCAGAAATCGTGCGGACGTCCGGCGCGGTCCTCGGCAGTAGCCTGCTCCTCTTCGCCCTCACGGTCGCGGGCGAGGCGGGGTTCGCACGGACGGGCTGCGCCAGCGGACCGGTGCCGGCTGCGACGCTGCTGATCCCCTACTTCGAGGTCGATCTCGGCAGCGCCAACGGCCCGACGACACTGGTCGCGGTGACCAACGTCGGCGACCACCCGACGCTGGCGCACGTCGTCCTGTGGACCGACTGGGGAGTGCCGACCCTCGCTTTCGATCTCGTCCTCGCCCGGGACGACGTTCAGACGCTGAACCTCCGCGACCTGTTCGCTGGCAACCTCCCGGCGACCGGCGGTGCGTCATTCCCGGGATGCACCGACCCGGTGACTCTGCCCGCGCTCGACGCCGCTGCGCTCACCGCGCTTCGTCGCCAGCACACCGGGCTGCCCGATGCGCTCGATCACTGCTCCGGCAGCGGGCGTAGCGGCTTCGACGTGGCGACCGGCTATGTGACGATCGACGTGACCCGCAGCTGCTCGGCGAACATCCGCTACCCGTCGAGTAACGGCTACTTCGCCGCCGCCGGCAGCGGAATCGCGAGCGACGAAAACCTCCTGTTGGGCGACTTCTTTCTGGTCGACGCGGCGCAGAATCTGGCGGCCGGCAACGAGGCGGTGTCGATCCTCGCCGATGCGGCCCGTTACGGCGGCGAGCCGGCGACCTTCTACGGCGGCTGGATCGAGCATTCGGGGGCCGACGCCCGCGCCCCTCTCGGCACCCGGTATCGCGCCCGCTTCCTGCACGGCGGCGCCTTCACCGGCGGTACCGACCTGGTCGTCTGGGCCGAGCCGAGCCGGGTCGCGGCGGCGGGCGTGCACTGCGGCGAGCGGGTGGATGCAGTCGATCCTTGCCAGTTCGTGCGATTTGTCGCCTTCGACGAGAACGCCGGGAGGGGGGATTGGACCGAGGTCTCTCCGGTGACAGAGGTCGTGCGTCGCTGGACGGTCGGTGGGCCGGAGGTGCCTGTCACGGCGCTGTTCGGTTTCATCGATTTCGAGAACCTGGTCGTACCCGGGTGCAATATCCCGATCGATCCGCCGCCGGTCCAGCAGGTCCCTCTGCAGAGTCTCGTCCTGCCGCTGCACCGCGCCGAGGGGCGGTTCGCCGTCGGTTTCAATGCCGCCCGCACCGCCGAGGGGCTTTGCCCGCCCTGAGCGGGATTGAAGTCAGCAGTCAGCGGGTGTAGACTTCGTTCGTTCCTGGATGGCCGAGCCGCTCGCGCGCGCTCGGCCTTTTGTTTTTTCGGCGCCTCCGCTCCACAACCTCCAGGGAGCGGAAAATGTCCAGAACCTCGACGCAGCCATCACCCGACGATTCGACTCTGCCTTCGATCTCCCCGGCGCTCCGCGCCGAAAGGGCGAAGGCTCTCGCGGCGACCTCCGCCGACCTCTTCCGGTCGTGCGCCGCCGGCAACTGTGAACGCGCCTGGCGCGAGTTCGTCGCGCGCTTCCATTCCCGCCTGGTCACGGCGGTCCGCCGGGCCCTGCTCCGCCAGGGGCAACAGAGTCCGACCGGGGCGCACGAACCGGGAGTGGAGGATCTGGTCCAGGAGGTCTACTGCCGGCTGCTCGGCGACGGCAGCCGACAGCGTCGGTTTCACGGCAGCAGCGAAGGCCAGCTGATGACCTACCTGCAGCGCGTCGTGCTCAGTGTCGTCGTCGATGCTCGCCGCGAGGCGCTGGCGGCGAAGCGCCGGGGTGGACAGCGCCTGCTCTGGGTGGATTGGCGGCAGGCGCCGGCGACGGGTGCAGGGGAGGAGAGTGGCCCGGAGGACCGCCTGCTCGTCGGCGAGCGTCGCCGCGCCTTCCTGGCGATCTGCCGCCGGGCCCTCGGCCGGCGGGCGAATGCCACCACCTTGCGCATCGCCCGGCAGGCGCTCCTCGAAGGCTGGACCAGTCGGGAGATCGCCGCCGACCTGGGCGGGGAGCTGGGCGTCGCCGGGATCGACTCGATCATCCATCGACTGCGCCGCAACCTCGCTGCCCAGGGCATCGCCCTGCCGCGCCGCGACCGCCTGGCGGACAACTAGCCTGCCGGGTCTTTCAGCTGCTGGCGATCCTCCGGGCGAGGAGCACGGCGTCGCGAACTGGAGGAGGGTCGCGCGCCGCCCCGCCCGGGCGGAAAGGTGCGCCGGCGAGCGACTCCGGGACGGCGGGCCACGGCTGCACAGCGCGTTGTGCTTGTCTGCACAGTGGGTTGTGCGCTTCTGCGTCCTGCCGGTGGCCTCTCTCCGGCTGTGGGATTTTCCACTGCAAGGGCCCTATGTGCTGCATTCACTTGACTTTCCGTCGATTCCCGCTCACACTACGCGGAGTTCAGACGAAGGAGAACCGAAGATGCGGCGCAAACTCTGCTTTCTCTTGGGCTTGACTCTGTCATTCGCCGGCCTTCCCGCCTTTGCGGCCGCACCTTTCGGCTTCGTCGAGGGGATCCATGGCGGCGGCAACGCCGGCGGCGGCCTCCTGCCGATCACCGGCTGGGCGCTGGACGATGACGGCGTCGAGCGCGTCGAGTTCTACGTCGACGGCGTGGTCGCCGGCCTGACGGACTATGGCCGCAACCGCCCCGACGTCGAGCTGATCTTCCCGGGCTATCCCGATGGCGCCCTGGTCGGTTTCGGTTTCTTCCTCGACTCGACCCTCTATTCCAACGACCTGCACCAGATCTCGGCCCGCGTCACCAGCAACAGCGGCGAGCAGAGCTGGCTCAATTCGGTCACGATCCAGATCAACAACAACACCTCCAACCTGCCGCCGTTCGGCGCCATCACCTTCCCCAATCCGAGCGCCGAGCTCTACGGCACCTGCGACCTCGACAACCCGACGCCGCGGCTGAGCGTGGTCAGCGGCTGGGCGCTCGACGTCGGCATCGAGAGCGGCGACACCGGGGTCAAGTACGTCGAGCTGCTGATCAACGGCGGTCTCTACGCCAACACGGTCATCAGCTGCTTCAGCGACCCCTACTGGGGCGGGCTGACGAACTGCTACGGCCTGCAGAGCCTCGACGTCGAGCACGTCTATCCGACGATCGCCAACTCGCCGCACGCGCGCTACCGCTTCGTGCTCGATGTCGGCTGGCTGATCTCGGCCGTCGGCTACTCGCAGGGCTTCCATGAGCTGACCGTCCGCGCCGGCGACTACTACGGCAACGTAGCCAACATCGCCGAGATTCCGGTCTCCTTCTTCTGCGACGAGAACACCGGCAACGAGGGCTCGTTCGGCTTCATCGATCACCCGGCGAACGGCGAGCTCATCGACGGCATCACCCAGCTCGACGGTTGGTCGCTCGACGCCGAAGGCATCTCGTCGGTGCAGATCTGGCTCGACGGCACCTGGGTCGGCGATGCCTTCTACGGCAACCTGCGGCCGGACGTCAGCTCGGTCTACCCGGGCTATCCGGACAGCTCGGCACCCGGCTGGATCTACTTCCTCGACACCGGCCTGACCTCCGACGGTCTGCACCATGTGCAGGCGGTCGCGGTCGACATCTACGGCGGCACGAGCATCGTCGGCGAGCGCTACCTGACGATCCGCAACGAAGCGCCCTGAGC
>JBGARM010000032.1:0-14315 GCA_044230215.1 Thermoanaerobaculia bacterium
GCTGCTCGCCCACGAGCAGCGCCACGCCGTCGGCGCCCAGCAGCGCCTGCCCGGCCTCTGACTCCTGCGCCGGCACCACGGATCTGGCGGCCGCCTGCCAGTCACTCGCGCCAGACGAACGGCAGCGCGATCAGCGCGAAGCCCGCGAGGGCGAGCATCCAGCCGCCGGTGAGGAGCCACGGCAGGACGATCAGGCCGAAGCCGCAGAGGAGCGGGACGAGCTGCTGCTGGCGCTTGCCGTAAACGAAGTAGCCGGTGCCGAGAGCGCCGAACAGGAGCCCCCAGAGGAGCGCCGCCGGATCGCCCATCAGCTCCGGATCTCGACTTCGCCTTCGATCTCGACCGGTATGCCGAACGGCAGCTCGGCCATGCCGACGGCGCTGCGCGCATGGGCGCCGACTTCCGGGCCGAAGAGCTCCAGGATGAGATCCGAGAACCCGTTGATCACCGCCGGCTGGCGGTCGAAACCGGGCGCCGAGTTCACCATGCCGAAGACCCGCCCCCAGGCGGTGATCCGATCGAGGTCGCCCAGAGCGCGCTGCAGGCTGCCGAGGATCGCTAGCCCCGTGAGCCGGGCGGCGAGGTACCCCTGCTCCAGCGTGAGATCGCGCCCGACCTTGCCGAGCGGCCCGGCGACCGTGCCGTCCGGCGCCTGGGGTCCATGGCCCGAGATCAACGCCCGGTTGCCGCGCAAGTGGACGAACCGGAACGGCAGCGCTGCGCCCCCCGGCGGCACGAGCGGCGGCGGCAGAACCAGTCCCCTTGCAGCCAGTCGCGCCTCGATGTTCGCCATGGCCCCTCTCCCCGGATTCCGGACGCATCCTATCCGCGCTCTCTTATGCTTCCGCCATGGAAATCGGTGTCTATACCTTCGCCGACCTCGGCACAGATCCGGAGACCGGCCAGCGCCTCTCCCCCGCCCAGCGCCTGCGCAATCTCGTCGAGGAGGCGGTCGTCGCCGACCAGGCCGGTCTCGACGTGTTCGGTGTCGGCGAGCATCACCGGCCGGATTTCGCGGTCTCGGCGCCGGCGGTCGGGCTCGCCGCGATCGCCGAGCGGACGGCGAGGATCCGTCTCACCAGCGCCGTCACCGTGCTCGGCTCCGAGGATCCGATCCGCGTCTTCCAGCAATTCGCGACCCTCGATCTGCTCTCCGGCGGGCGCGCCGAGATCATGGCCGGACGCGGTTCGTTCATCGAGTCGTTCCCGCTCTTCGGCCTCGACCTCCACGACTACGACGAGCTCTTCGCCGGCAAGCTCGAAACCCTTCTCGCCATGCAGCGCGGTGCCGGAGTCCGGCGCGAGGTACGCTCGGAAGATTCGCCAGAGCCCGTAACCGTCGAGCTCCCCGTCTATCCCCGTCCGCTGCAGGAGCCGCTCCCGATCTGGATCGCCGTCGGCGGAACGCCCGACTCGGCGCGCCGGGCCGGCGCCCTCGGCCTGCCGATGGCGCTCGCCATCATCGGCGGCGAGCCGGAGCGCTTTGTCCCGTTCGTCGAGCTCTACCGCCAGGCGGCCCGCCGCGCCGGGCACGACCCCGCGACGCTCCTTCTCGGCATCAACTCCCCCGGCTACATCGCCGAGACCTCGCAGCAGGCGGCGAACGAGTTCTTTCCGACCTACGCCGCGGTGATGAACCGGATCGGCCGCGAACGCGGCTGGGGGCCGATGAGTCGCGCCGACTACGACGCCCTGCACGGCCCGCGCGGGGCGCTGGTGCTGGGCAGCCCGGACCAGGTGGCCGAGAAGATCCTCTTCGAGCACGAGCTCTTCGGCCACCAGCGCTTTCTCGCCCAGCTCGCGCTCGGGCCGCTCGCCCACGCGCGGACCCTCAAGGCCATCGAGCTCCTCGGCACCCGCGTCGCCCCCCAGGTGCGGCGAGCCCTCAAGCTCGCGCACCCGGCGGCGGCGACCGGAGCCGAAAACCCGGCGCCCGGAACGACGTAAGGAGAGGGATGAGCGAAACGAGAGTACTTTCCGGACCCCAGCCGGGCGCTGCGATAATGCCCACCATGCCCACCTTCGACCCGACCGCACCCGTCCACCGCACCTCCTTCGACCCGCTTCGCCGCCTCGGCGCGAGCGCCCTGCTCGCGGCGACCGCAGCCCTGCTCACAGTCCTCTGCCCGCCGGCGCAGGCCGGCGAGTCCGAGCCCGGAATCGACCTTGCCGGGATCGATCGCAGCGTCGCGCCGGGGGACGATTTCTTCGCCTATGCCAACGGCACCTGGTTGAAGACAACCGAGATCCCGGCCGACCGGGCGGCCTTCGGTTCGTTCGCGATCCTCGCCGAGGAAGCGAACCGCCGCACCAAGGAGCTCATCCAGGAGGCCGCCCAGGCTTCCGGCGCCCCGGGTGCCGCGAGCAGCGACGCGCGCAAAGTGGGCGACTACTACCTCGCCTACCTCGACGAGGCGACGATCGAAAAGAAGGGCGCGACGCCGCTCGCACCCGAGCTCGCGACGATCGCCGCCCTGCGCGACAAGCAAGCGCTGGCGCGATTCCTCGGCGGTCAGCTGCGCGCCGACGTCGATCCGCTGAACTCGACCAACTTCCACACCGATCGCCTCTTCGGCATCTGGGTCTCGCCCGATTTCGACAATCCGGCGAAGAACGCCGTCTACCTGCTCCAGGGCGGCCTCGGCATGCCGGACCGCGACAACTACACCGCGACGGATGCGACGAGCGGCGAGCTGCAGACCAAGTACCGCGCCCACATTGCGCGGATGCTCGAGCTTGCCGGCCTGGCGCAGCCCGGCGAGAGCGCCGCGCGCGCCGCACGGATCTACGCCCTCGAGGCCAGGATCGCCGCCGTCCACGCCACGCGCACCGAGTCGATGGAGGTCCAGCGCGCCCACAATCGCTGGCGCCTCGCCGACTTCCCGGCCAAGGCTCCGGGCCTCGACTGGCCGGCCTTCTTCGACGGCGCCGGTCTCGGCTCCGGCGGCGCGAAGCTCGCCGACACGATGGTCTGGCACCCGGGCGCGGTCTCCGGCATCGCCGCCCTGGTCGCCGCCGAACCCCTCGCCGACTGGCAGGACTACCTCGCCTTCCACGTCGTCGATCGCGGCGCCGGGCGGCTGTCCAAAGCCTTCGTCGACGAGTCGTTCGCGTTCTACGGCACGGCGCTCTCCGGCGCCACCCAGCTGCGCGATCGCTGGAAGCGCGCCGTCGACTCGACCAACGGCGCGCTCGGCGAGGCCGTCGGCAAGCTCTACGTCGCCAAGTACTTCCCGCCGGAGGCCAAGGCCGCGGCGCAGGAGATGGTGCGCAATATCGTGGTCGCCTTCGGCAAGCGGGTGGACAACCTCGCCTGGATGTCGCCGGCGACGCGCGCCAAGGCCAGAGCGAAGCTCGAGACGCTCTACGTCGGCATCGGCTACCCCGATCACTGGCGCGATTACAGCGGTCTCGTGGTGAAGCGCGACGACGCTTACGGCAACGCCGACCGCTCGGAGCTCTTCGACTACCAGGCGGCGCTCGCCAAGCTGGCGCAGCCGGTGGACAAGACCGAGTGGTGGATGACGCCGCAGACGGTCAACGCCGTCAACCTGCCGCTGCAGAACGCGCTCAACTTCCCGGCGGCGATCCTCGAGCCGCCGTTCTTCGACGCCCGCACCGATCCGGCGCAGAACTACGGCGGCATCGGCACCGTCATCGGCCACGAGATCAGCCACAGCTTCGACGACCAGGGAGCGCTGTTCGACGCCAGCGGCAAGCTCGCCAACTGGTGGACGGAAGAGGACATGGCCCACTTCCAGGCCGCCGCCCAGCGCCTGACCGCTCAGTACGACGCCTACGAGCCGCTCCCCGGCAGCCACGTCAATGGCAGGCTCACCCTGTCGGAGAACATCGCCGACGTCGCCGGCATCGCGGCCGCGTACGACGGCTATCGTGCCTTCTATGGCGGCAAAGAGGGCCCGTCGGCGCAGGGCCTTACCGGCGACCAGCGGTTCTTCCTCTCCTTCGGGCAGATCTGGCGGGCGAAATTCCGGCCCGAAGCGCTGCGCAGCTCGCTGATGACCAACGGCCATGCGCCGGCCGAGTATCGCGCCGACACGGTGCGCAACGTCGATGCCTGGTACAAGGCGTTCGCCGTCGCGCCGGGAGGACGCCTCTATCTGGCGCCGGAGGCCCGCGTTCGCGTTTGGTGATCGCCGCGCCGGGGAGTGCTAGCGTCCGTCCATGCTCCGCTCCGCTCGCACTGCCACGCTCGCCGCGTTCCTGCTGACCCTCCCCCTCGCTCCGGCGGTCGCTGCCGCCGGAGCGGTGGTTCCCTTCATCGCTGACGACTATCCGCAGGCGCTCGCCCAGGCGCGCGCCCGGCATCTGCCGATCTTCCTCGAGGCCTGGGCCCCCTGGTGCCACAGCTGCCGGTCGATGCAGGCCTACGTCTACACCGACGCCAAGCTCGCGCCGTTCGCCGACCGCTTCGTCTGGCTGGCGATCGACACCGAGAAATCGGGCAATGCCGCCACGGTAGCGAAGTTTCCGGTCGGCGCGTGGCCGTCGATGTATGTGATCGACCCGCAGAGCGAGACCGTCGCCTTCCGCTGGACCGGTAGCGCGACGATCGACCAGCTCCTGCGCTTTCTCGAGGAGGCGCAGTCGGCCTTCCCCGGCGGCAAGACTGCGCCGGCTGCGAAACCGGCGGCCGGCAGGACCGTGACGCTCGCCGACGCCGACCGTCTCAACGGAGCCGCCGACTGGCCGGCCGCCGCCGACGCCTACGCCGCTGTGCTCGCCGGCGCTCCGGCCGGCTGGGCGCCGCTGCCCCGGGTGGCCGACGCCTATCTCTTCGCGCTGCAACAGGCCGACCGCGGCGCCGACTGCGCGCGCGCGGCGCGCGAGTTGCTGCCGCGCATAGCCGGCACCGCCTCGACGGCGTCGGTCGCCGCGACCGGGCTCGACTGCGCCCTCGGGCTCGACGCCGGCGCCGCCGGGCGCAGCGCCGCGATCACCGAGCTCGAGCGCGCCGCGCAGGCGGCGCTCGCCGACCCGGCACTGGGACTCGCCACCGACGACCGCTCCGGGCTCTACATCGCGCTTCTGGCCGCACGCGACGACGCCAAGGACGCGGCCGGCAAGCAGCGTCTGGCCGGCGAATGGATCGCCCTGCTGGAGACCGCGGCGGCGAATGCCCCGACGCCGGCGGCGCGCGCCGTCTACGACTCGCATCGCCTCTCCGCCTATCTCGAGGTCGGCGAGCCGCAGCGCGCCGTCCCGATGCTCGAGGCCTCGGAGCGCGATTTTCCGGGCGACTACAACCCGCCGGCCCGCCTCGCGTCGGCCTATCGCGCGATGAAGGATTTTCCGCGCGCCCTCGCCGCCTCCGATCGCGCCCTGGCCCTGGCCTACGGCCCGCGCCGCCTCGGCATCCTGCGCACCCGCGCCGCCATCCAGGCCGAGAGCGGCAATCGCACCGCCGCCCGCGCCACCCTCGAATCGGCGCTGGCCGAGGCCAAGGCCCTGCCGGCCGGACAGGTCTCCGAGCGCACGCTCGCCGCCCTGCGCCTCGAGCTCGAGAAAAGCGCCGCCCAGTAACGAACGAACGGCCGACCCCTTGCGGGATCGGCCGTCGGATGCATCACGGAGCGACTGCTTCCGACGTCAGGGGAAGGTCGCACTCCACAGCGATGTGTTGCCGCTCTCGAAGCCGTCGCTGAAGAGGAGCGTTAGACCGACCGTGCACGACTGGACGACGACGTCGTCGACGTCCCATCCGGCATCACTGACCGAGGTGTCGGAGCCCAGACGCATCCTGAACTGCGCCGTCAGCCCGGCATAGGCGCTGACGTCGGCGACGGTCTGAATGTAGACCGTCCCGTTGCACCAGGCCTGAAGTCCGGCGAGCGGATTGGAGAAGCTCGCCGAGACCGCGCCGGTGTACGGCCCGATCAGCAGGTTGGCATTCGGCACCTGAGTCCAGGTCGCGCCCGCGTCGGTCGAGACCTCCAGGATGCCGCCGTCGTAGCACGCCGTCGTGCCGCTGTTCTCCATGTTCGGCAGATGCCAGAACTTGAGCACCACCGGGTTCTGGCCGGTCGGCAGCACCACCGCCGGCGAGACCAGCCGCTGGTCCGACACCACCGCCGGGTCGCCGGCATGGAAGAGCGACGTGCCGCTGTGCGGATTGGTGGTCGAGATCGCCCAGCTGTCGCCCGTGCCGCTGTGGGTCCAACCGCCGACGCCAGCCTCGAAGCCGTACTGGTAGGCGATGTTGGCCGTCGTGCCCGGGCCGCAGTCGCCGGGGGCGGCGACGGTGGTGAAGCTGAACACGCTCGAGTTGAGGCTCGGACCGCAGGCGTTGATGGCCTGGACGCGCCAATAGTGCGCCGTGCTCGTGTTGAGCGCGACGTTCGAGGTCCAGGTCGGACCGGGCAGACCGGAAGCCGAGGCGACGACGCTACTGAAGCCGGCGTCGGTCGCCACCTGGATGCTGTAGGAGCTCGCGCCCGGGACGGCGCCCCAAGTGAAGACCGGCGTCGCCGGCACGCTGACCGCCCCGTTCGCTGGTGCGGTCAGAGTCGCCGCCGCCGGGATGCCGGAAGCGATCGTTACGCTGGCGGCGCCGGTGTGGACGAGCGGTCCTGCCGCGGTGCCGGTAATCGTCACCAGCGAGCTTCCAGGTGCGGCGGCGCCGGTGTTACCGATAGTCAGAACGCTGCTGCCTGGCGGGGTCACCGGATTGACCGAGAAGCCGGTCGTCGTGCCGGCCGGGTTGCCGGAGGCCCCGAGGGTCACCTGACTGACAAAGCCGCTGAACGACGGCACATTGACGTTGATGACCGCGTTCGCCGGCGCGCAGACCTCCTGCGCGCCGGGTGCGACCAGAACCAGGAAGTCGGTCGACAGCGCCACCGAGTCGGTCCAGACGTCGGCATTGTTGCCGCCACCCTCGGTACCGCGGTCATCCCCCCAGACGAGCACGGCGGCGGCCGGAGTCTGCACCTGCTGGTCGTAGTCGCCGTGGTAGCAGGTGGCCAATCCGGTAGCGACGGCCACCGGCGAGTCGGCATCCGTCACCTGGACGTTCGCTCCCCAAGTAATGCCGCCGTCGAAAGAGATGCCCCGATAGTAGCGAATACGGAGATTGCCGGCGTCGTCGCGACGGTCGTACCAGGAAGCGGAGACGATGTTGGTCGCTCCGACGCTGATCGACGGGAAGAACTGGTCGTTGGTGCCGACGTCGTTCAGCTGGACTTCGGTCCCCCACGTGGCGCCGTTGTCGGTCGAGCGCCTGTAGTAGGCGTTGATCACGTCGCCGCTGCCGGCGGCGTCAGGGTCGCGGACATAGACGACGTGCAGGGCGTTGTCCGGGCCGACCGCGATCTGCGGCGACGGCAGGTAGCGGATGTTGCCGTTGAGCGCCGGCCGGTTGCAGGTGGTGGTCGGACCGGCGGCCTGCGGGTTGACCCCGCCGGTCAACGGATTGGTCACCGGGGCGAAGGAGGCACCGCCGTTGGTGGACTTGACGACTTCGACGTCGATCGGGCCGCTGGGATAAGGATTCCAGCGCACCCAGGAGACGTAGACGTTACCGTTCGGCGCGACCGCGGGCCAGGCGCCCTGGACGTCGACACCAGCCCCCGAAACCGCGAGCGGAGCCGACCAGGTGGTGCCGCCGTTGGCGGAGGTGATGACATAAATCCGGCTGTCGGTGAAATCGGTCCAGGCGATATAGATCCGGCCGTAGAAGGCGCTCGCCGGGTTGTTGTCGACCGCCATCAGCTCCTTGTCGTCGTTGGCGCCGGAGTGGGCGAGACCGATCCAGGTCATGGTCTGGCAGTCGTCGGAGGAGCTCCAGAAGCCGAGGCCGCTGGTGTGGAGGGTAGTAGCGTAGAACTTGCCGTCGCTCTTGCGCCAGACGAGGGCCGGGTCGCCGAAACCCTGGCCGGTCGTCGGGTGGATCGTGCCGCGGTCACTCCAGGTGGCGCCGCCGTCGGTCGAGCGGGCGAACCCGGTGTAGTCGGTGCCCAGCACCACGCCGCTGTAACCGTCGTTGAAGCCGGAGCAGAGCGTGCCGCTCGTCTCGTTGAATGCCACCGCGGTCTCGTTCTGGGTGCGTGTTCCGCTCTCACCGGTAACGTCGTTGGCGCGCACGTCGGTCCCCAGTGCCTCTCCCGCCGGACCTTCGTTCTCTTCCTGGGCGACTCGGCCCAGGAGGTCGGCCCGGCCGCAGAGCGCAGCGAGCTTGAGCAGCAGTCCGTCCATGAGCTGGGTAGCTTTCGGAGAGTCGAGCAGGGCGCACGACTGCGGATTCTCAGCCGCCCAACTCTCAGCGGCGAGCAGTCGCTTGGTCTGCTCGGAAGAGACCGCCGCGCCCGCCGATGAAGAAAGGCTTAGCACGGCTACGCACATCAACATTGCATAGACGACTGCTCTTCGCATACCCGACTCCTCGTACAAAGGGATTCCCGCCGGAAGCGGCGGAAACAGGAGATCCAAAGTCAATGGCGGCACTAAATGCGGATCCTAAACGCGGCGAAGGCAAATGACAACGCCCGCTTCGGAGCCCGGGAGAGCCGGGAGTAGACTAGTGTTCTTGACCCTTGACCCGCCGGATCCGGGCGAGATCACCCGGCTGCTCGATTCCTGGGCGGCAGGCGACAGGTTGGCCTTCGAGCAGCTCTTTCCGCTGCTCTACCCGCAGCTCAAACGGATCGCCGATCGCCAACTGCGCGGCGAACGGCCCGGGCACACCCTGGAGCCGACCGCGCTCGTCCACGAGGCCTTCCTCGAGCTCGCCGGCCAGCGCAGCGCACAGTTCGCCAACCGCGTCCATTTCCTCTCGGTCGCTGCCTTCGTCATGCGGCGGATTCTCGCCGAGCACGCGCGCAGCCGGAAGGCCGAGAAACGCGGCGGAGGCGTGGTGCCGGTCGCGCTCGACGAGCAGATCCACCAGGTCGCGGCGCCGGACTCGGCCTGGGAAGAGATTGCCGCGGTCGATGCCGCCCTCGATCGATTCGCCCTCGTCGACGCTCGCGCCGCCAAGGTCGTCGTGCTGCGCTACTTCGGCGGCCTCTCGCACGAAGAGATCGCAGAGGCCATGACGGTCTCGATCGCCACCGTTAAGCGCGACTGGACCGCCGCGCGGGCCTGGCTACGGCGGGAGCTGGAGCGCGGATGACCACCGGCAGCGGCGACTGGACGCGGGTGAAGGATGAGCTCCTGGCCGTGCTTGAGCTCACCCCCGCGGCGGGCCGCGAGCGGTTGCGGGAACTTGCGAGGGCGAGCCCGGAGCTGGCGCTGGAGGTCGCGGCGCTGGTCGCCGCCGCCGACGAGTCGGCGCCCTTCCTCGCCCTGCCGGCGCTCGAGCGCGCGAGCGCCACCGGCCCCCCCGCGGGGGTCGCCCCGGCAAGGGTCGGGCCCTGGCTCCTCGAGGTCGAGATCGGCCGCGGCGGCATGGGGACCGTCTGGCGCGCCCACCGGGACGACGGCGCCTTCGAGCAGACCGTGGCGATCAAGTTCGTTCGCCCCGAGCTCGCGACCGAGCTGTTGCGCAAACGCCTCGAGGCCGAGCGGCGCATTCTCGGCGGCCTCCAGCACGAGGGCATCGCCCGCCTGCTCGACGGCGGGTTGACCGCCGAAGGCGTGCCCTACCTGGTGCTCGAGTTCGTCGACGGCGAGCCGATCGACGCCTGGTGCAGCCGGCGGGCGCTGCCTCTCGTCGAACGCCTGCGGCTCTTCCTCGACGTCTGTTCGGCGGTCGAGTTCGCGCATCGCAAGCTGGTGCTGCATCGCGATATCAAGTCCTCGAACGTGCTCGTCGACGGGCACGGCCGACCGAAGTTGCTCGACTTCGGCATCGCCAAGCTGCTCGGGCCGGAACCGGCGGGCGAGGACTGGACGGCACTCGGTTACGCCCGGCCCTTGACCCCCGAGTGGGCGAGCCCGGAGCAGTTGCGTGGTGACCTCCTGACCACCGCCTCGGACGTCTACTCGCTGGGCGTCCTGCTCTGTTCGACCCTCACCGGAGAGCGCCCGCACCGCTGGACCGGTCAAGCCCCGGACGAGCTCGCGCGCCAGATCGCCGAGAGCGGCGGCGCGCCGATCAGCGGCCTGCTGCGCCGCAGCCTCTCGCCGGGCATCGACCGCCGCGCCCTGCGCGGCGATCTCCAGCGCGTGCTCGGGCGGGCGCTCGCCGCGGAACCGGAGCACCGCTACGGCACGCCGGCGGAGCTCGCGGCCGACCTCCGGCGACTCCTCGATGGCCGCCCGGTCGCGGCGCACCCCCCTTCGGTCGGTTACCGGCTGCGCAAGTTCACCCGCCGTCATCGCACCGCAACGATCGCCACCGCGACCGTCGCCGCAAGCCTGCTCCTCGCGACGCTCGTCAGCCTGCGCCAGGCGCGCCTCGCCGACTTCGAGCGCACCCGGGCCGAGCGCCGCTTCGCCGACGTCCGCCGGCTCGCCAACGTCGTGCTCTTCGACGTCTACGCCGCGCTGGACCAGGTCTCGGGGGCGATGGCCGCCCGGCGTCTGCTGGTCGACAACGCCGTGCGTTACCTCGACGACCTGGCGCGCGAGGCCGGCGAAGAGCCGGCGCTGCTCCTGGAGCTCGCAGCCGCCTACGAACGGGTCGGCGAGATGCAGGGCTTGCCCGAGTGGCAGAGCGAAGGGCGCACCGGCGACGCCCTCGCCAGCTTCGAGCGCGCCCTCGATCTGCGCCGGCGCGCTCGCGCCCTCGCCGCGACGCCGGCACGGAGCGATATCGACGAGGCGCGCGTGCTGGTCCGGCTGGGCTCGATCCTGGCCGCCCGCGGCGAGAGCGCCAAGGCTCTCGACCGGCACCGCGAAGGTCTGGCGCTGCTCGAGAGCTTCGTCGCGACCGCCCCGACGCCAGCGGTCCGCCTCCAGCTCGCGCAGGCCCAGGTCGCTGTCGGGGACGATGTCTGGGAGCTCGGCGACATTCCCACCGCCGCCCTGCGCTACGGCGACGCCCTGCTCTCGGCGCGGGCAGCCTTGACCGCCGATCCGGACTCTACGGTCGCGCTCCGGCAGGTAGGCGTCGTCGAACAACGGCTGGGTGACGCCGCCGTCGAAGCCGGCGACTGGCCGCTCGCGGTCGCGCACCACGCCGCCTCGCTCGCCGTCGACCGGACGCTCGCCCAGCGTCTGCCCGACGACATCGAGATCCGGCGCGATCTCGGCACCGACCTCTCGCGCCTCGGCGTCGTCCAGCTCATGCGGGGCTCCGCCGCCGACTCCCTGGCCTCCCACCGCGAGGCCATCCGGTTGCGTGCGGCACTCCTCGACAAGGATCCGCTCGACGCCCGCGCCCGCGATGACCTGGCGGAGTCGCGCTTCGAAGCGGGCAAAGCCCTCGCCGCTCTGGGGCGGCGACCCGAGGCGCTCAGCGCGATCGCCGCGGCGATCGCCGACCGCCGCCTCCTCCTGGCGCGCGATCCGCACAATGCGCGCTGGGAAGACGCGCTCGCCAGCGCGCTCGCCACCCGCGCCGAGATCGAGGCCGGCAACGGCGCTCTGCAGGCCGCCAAAGCCACCCTGGAGGAGGCGCTGGCCGTGCGCCGCCGCCTGGCGGCGGAGAGCCCCGACTTCGCGAGCAACAAATCCGCCCTCGCCGCGCTCGAGAAGCGCCGTCGCGACGGCGCCTGAGCCCCTTTCGCCGCCTTTCGCACGTAGCTCTCTGAACGCCGCATCCGACTTGCGGCTGGAGGAGGCAACGTGGATGGATCGAAAGCGTGGACTTCGGATCTCGCGGCCCTGGGCATCCTCCTGCTGGGCCTCAGCTCCCGCCTGCTGGCCGCCGACGCCCGAGGCTCGCTTCCCTTCGACTCTTCCTCCGGCGAAGTCGCGGATTTGGTGACGATCTTCAACACTGGCTTCGAGAGCGGCGACTCCTCGGACTGGTCGGATACGACGCCCAACGGCTGCCCCGCACCGACGGGCGGTCCGACCCTGCACGCCAACGCGGTGGCGCCGAACGAGATCTGGACGGCGGAGGCCAGCCCGCACATCCTGACCAACAACGTCACCGTTCCGCCGGGCGTCACCCTCACCCTTTCGCCGTGCGCCGAGGTGCGCATCCGCCCCAACTTCCAGCTCTACGTTCAAGGCACGCTCTCGGCGCGTGGCACGCCGCTGCGTCGGATCACGATCCACCGCGACAACCCGGCGCTGCCGTTCGCCAATGTCTGGGTGGTCCACCCCGGCTTCGCCGATATCGCCTTCGTCGACCTCGACGGCGGCGGCTCCCTGGACGGCGCCCTGGTCGTTCAGGCCGTTTCCCCGCCGCTCGTGCGGCCGGTCACGGTCGACCACCTCAAGGTCTCCGGTTCGGCCGGCTACGGCGTACAGCTGTTCGCCAACGCCGGCTTCACCGCCGCTTCGCGGGATCTCGTCGTTTCCGGATCCGGCGCGACACAGCCGGCCTCTCCCTTCCCGGTTCGCCTGGGACTGACGGCGGTCGGCACGCTGCCGGTCGGCAGCTACGCCGGCAACGCGAACGATCTCGTCCAGGTCATCATCAGCGCCAACCTGCCGACCGACCTGACGTTTCACGACCGCGGCGTGCCCTACCAGCTCGGCGGGGGCGGAAATGCAGCGGTTCTCAACGTGATCGGCAGTCCGAGCCTGGCCACGTTGACCATCGAGGCCGGTGTCGAGCTACAGTTCTACAGTCTGGGAAGCAGTTTCGGCGGCCTCTTTCTGGGCACGAACAGCCGGCTGGTCGCCGTCGGAACGACCGCCGCGCCGATCCTCTTCACCGGCCTCGGTGTGGCGCCGCCAGCGGGCAGCTGGGAGGGCATCACCTTCGACACCGCGGTCGACCCCGGCACCGTGCTCGACCGTGTCCGCATCGACGCTGCGGGCGCCCACAGCGGCTCCCAGGGCTACGGCTGCCCACCCGCGGCCGACGGCAACCAGACCGACGGCGCGCTCAAGATCTTCGTCCAGCCGGCCTCCGAGTTCCTGCACAACTCGACGATCTCGAACTCGATCTCCCACGGCGTCTTTCGCGCCTGGACGGGCGGGCTGGTCGACTTCCTGCCGACCAATACCTTCGACAACGTCGCGTTCTGCCGTCAGGTGCTGCCGCATCCCCCGCCGCCCGCCAGCTGCCCGGTGAATCCCGACTGTCCGTAGCCGGCCGCCGGAACTCGCGGGAAGCCCGCTCGACGACCGGCTCTAGGCGAGAAGAAGCCGGATCGAACGCGCCGGGAGCTCGATCTCCGACGCCTCGGCAGCGAACTGCGGACTCCCGCCGAGCGGCGGGGCGGTACCGTCGGCGGCCGTCGAACTGTCGAACACCAACCGCCAGGCGGCACCGCGAGGCGCTCTTGGCAGCGGCAGGCGAGCAGGCGCCGGGGCCGGATTGAGCGCCAGGGCGAGCGTCCCCCCGCCGGCCTCGTCGCGGGTCAGCAACAGCACCGCACCCCGCGCGGGGTTCTCGCGGCCGGGACCCAAACGCCGAAACGCGGTGGACTCCGTCCACTCGCCGAAAGTCAGCGTGGCGAGCTCCCGGCGCAGCTCGATCAGGCGGCGCAGCAGGCGCTCCCGTCCGGCGTCGCCGCGGCCCCAGTCGAGCCACGAGATCTCATTGTCCTGGCACCAGGCGTTGTTGTTGCCTCCCTGCGTCCGGCCGCGTTCGTCGCCCGCCAGCAGCATCGGCGTGCCGCGAGTCAGCAGGAGCAGGGCGAGGAAGTTGGCGACCTGGCGGGCTCGCTGCGCCTGGATATCGGGATCATCGGTCTCGCCCTCGGCGCCGTTGTTGGCGGAGAGGTTGGCCGACGAACCGTCCCGATCCCCCTCGCCGTTCTCGAGGTTCCGCTTGTTCGCGTAGGCGACCAGATCGGCCAGCGGGAAACCGTCGTGGCAAGTCACGAAGTCGATCGCCGCGCCGGGCGCGTGCGGCGGTGGAAACAGGTCGGGACTGCCCGCGAGCCGCAGCTCCAAAGTCTGCGCCGCCACCGCGTCGCCGCGCACGAAACGCCGCACGTCGTCGCGGAAAGCGCCGTTCCATTCCCGCCAGGGCGGCGGGAAGCCGCCGGCCGGGGTGAAGCCGGTGACGTCCCACGGCTCGGCAATCAGCAGGCGATCCGCGAGCTGCGGGTCGGCGGCGATCTCCGCCACCAGCGGCGAGGCCGCGAGTTTCTCGCCGGCGAGACCGCGGTAGAAAGCCGCCGCGAGATCGAAGCGGAAGCCGTCGACGCCGATCTCCTCCGCCCAGAAACACAGCGAGTCGAGGATCATCCGGCGGACGATCGGGTGATTGGCGTTCATGGTGTTGCCACAGCCGGTGACGTCGAGAGGCTTACCGGTCGCCGGGTCGCGCAGGTAGTAGTCCCATT
>JBGARM010000330.1:0-263 GCA_044230215.1 Thermoanaerobaculia bacterium
GATAGGCGCATGCGATCTTCCCGGCCGATTCCTTTTCTCTTTCTACTTACCGGTCTTTTGCTTTTCGGCTGCAGCGCCACGGCTGCTCCATCCGATCCCGCTACGTCGCCGGCTCCCCCGACTCGCGGGTTGGCGAAGCTCGACGCCGAGGGTCGGGTGACGCTGGCGGTCTCGGGCCAGGCGGAGGTCGCGCCCGGGCTGGTGCTGACGCTCGAGCGGGTGGTGGCCGATAGCCGCTGTCCGGTAGATGTCACCTGCGTCTG
>JBGARM010000330.1:273-3607 GCA_044230215.1 Thermoanaerobaculia bacterium
CCCAACTTCGCCTCGCCCGAGGCGCAGGCGACCCGCGCCGGCTGGTTCCACCTCGACGTGCCCCGCCACCTCGTCCACCTCGGGCCCGACGACCTCGTGCGCCTGCTCGCGGCGCGCGGCCTCGAGCTCGCGCTGCTGGGAGCCCTTCCGGTGCCGCGTTCGACGGCCAAGATCGCCGCCGCCGACTACCGGATCGCAGTCGGTGTCACCCGCGTTCAGGGCGCGGGAGCGCAGTGACCGCCCTCCTCGAGAGCCTCGGGCACTGCCCGACCTGCGACCGCGACGTCCGGTTCGTCGCCTCGCGGGAGTGGTTGCGCGACTACTTCGCCTGTGCGAACTGCGGCAGCATCCCGCGTGAGCGGGCGCTGATGCTCACCATCGAACGCCACTACCCGGAGTGGCGGGGGCTGCGGATCCACGAGTCGTCGCCCGGCAGCCGCGGCGCGAGCGTGCGCCTGGCGCGCGAGTGCCCGGGCTATGTGCCGACGCAGTACTTTCCCGGGCACACCTCCGGCGCGGTCGTCGACGGCGTGCGCTGTGAAGATCTCGAAGCGTTGTCGTTCGCCGACTCGAGTCTCGACCTGCACGTGACGCAAGACGTGCTCGAACACGTCTTCCGGCCGGAGCGGGTCTTCCGCGAGATCGCCCGCACCCTCGCCCCCGGCGGCGCTCACATCTGCACCGTGCCGCTGGTGCTCAAGGAGCGGCCGAGCCGCCGCCGCGCCCGGCTCGCCGAGGACGGCACGGTGGTGCACGTCGAGCCCCCGGAATACCATGACAATCCGCTGACGCCCGAGGGCTCGCTCGTCACCTTCGACTGGGGTTACGACATCTGCCAGTGGATCTTCGATGCCTCGGGCCTGTTCACCGAGATCGCCTGGATCGACGACCTCTTCCACGGCATCCGCGCCGAGTACATCGAAGTGCTGGTGACTCGCAAGCCGGCCGCCGGGACGCCACGCGCCCCCGGTTGCGAATCGTCGTAGGATCCGCCGCAGATTCTGCCCATCCACCCGCTTTCGAGGAGGCAACTTCCATGCGCACGCTTCGCGTCCCCGCAGCTTCCGCCCTCGCCGCTTTCGCCGCCGCCTGTCTGCTTCCGGCCTCCGCCGCCCGCGCCGCCGAGATCAAAGGCGCGGCGATTCTCGACCACGCCTGCGGCAAGACCTCGGTGCAGCAGATGGCTCTCGTCCACGCCGGCAAGATGGAGGAGTCGCTCAAGCTCTCGACGCCGGAGATGCAGAAGGAGTGGCAGGCGATGCCGGCCGACGACCGGAAGATGATGGCCGGGATGATGAAGGACATGTCGCAGAGCGAAGCCGACTACAAGGCCGCCATTCAGGCCGGCGGCGTTCTCGCCGTCGACGGCGCGAGCGCCACGCTCACCGTCAAGAAGGAGCATAAGGACGAGAACGGCAGCAGCACCGAGACGATGACCCAGAAGTTCGTCATCGACGCCAAGGGCTGCTGGATCACGCACTGATAAGGACTACCGCTCGAGTGTCTCGTCGACCTCGGTGAAGTAGTTCGGCGGCACGAGGACGTCGCGCGGCTTCGAGCCCTGCGCCGGACCGAGCAGGCCTTCGCGCTCCATCATGTCGATCAGGCGGGCGGCGCGCGAGAAGCCGACCCGCATGCGGCGCTGCAGGAAGCTCGCCGAGGCCTGGCGCTCCTGCACCACGAGTCGCGCCGCCTGGTCGAAGAGGTCGTCGTCGATCGGCCCGGCGCCCCCCTCGCTGCCGTTGTCCTCCGGGCCGGCGAGCACCGCCGGGTCGAGCACCGGTTTCCCCTGCTTCTTGAGCCAGCGCACGAGAGCCGCCGTCTCCTGCTCCGAGATGTACGGACCGTGGAGCCGGATCGGCCGGCTGCTGCCCGGTGGCAGGAAGAGCATGTCGCCCTTGCCGAGGAGTTTCTCCGCGCCGACGCCGTCGAGGATCGTCCGCGAGTCGTGGCGGCTCGCGGTGGCGAACGACAGGCGGCAGGGGAAGTTCGCCTTGATCGTGCCGGTGAGGATGTCGACCGACGGCCGCTGCGTCGCGACGATCAGGTGGATGCCGACCGCGCGCGCCATCTGGGCGAGCCGGGCGATCGAGGTTTCCACCTCCGCCGCCGCGACCATCATCAGGTCGGCAAGCTCGTCGATGATGATCACGTAGTACGGCAACGGCTTGAGGTCGGACTCGCGCACCGGTCCCTCGGTGTCGGTGAGCTCGAGGCGCTTGCGGACTTCCGGGTCCTTGATCGCCCGGTTGTAGAAGTCGATCGAGCGCACGTGAACCTCGGCCAGGAGCTTGTAGCGGCGCTCCATCTCGGCCACCGCCCAGCGCAGGGCGTTCGCCGCCTTCTTGGGCTCGACCACGACCTCGGTCTTGAGATGCGGAATGTCGGCGTAGACCCCGAGCTCGATGCGCTTCGGATCGATGAAGATGAACTGCACCTGGTCGCGCGTCGCCTTGTAGAGGATCGACGTGATGAGGCTCTGCAGGCCGATCGACTTGCCCGAGCCGGTGGCTCCCGCGACCAGCAGATGCGGCATGGTCGCGAGATCGGCGTAGTAGGGCTCGCCGTGAATCGTCATGCCGACGGCGAGCGACAGCAGCGAAGGCGAACGCCGGAAGGCGTCGTTGGCGAGCATGGCGCCGAGGCGGATCATCCCGCGGCGCGGATTCGGCACCTCGACGCCGAGCGTCGAGCGCCCGGCGATGCGATCGATGCGCACCGACTCGGCCTTGAGGGCGAGCGCGAGATCGTCCTGCAGGTTGACGATCTGGCTGACCTTCACCCCCGGCGCCGGCTGGAATTCGAACACCGTGATGACCGGACCGGGCCCGATGCCCTCGATCGTTCCTTCGACCCCGAACTCGTGACAGCGCGAGCGGATCGCCTCGCCGAGGCGCACGAGCTCGTCCTCGTCGATCGTCGGCTTCTCGTTCTCGAGCTGCAGCAGGTTGAGCGGCGGTAGCTCCGATTCGGTCTGCGTCTCGACGAAGCCGAACTCCTTCTGCTTCTCCCGCTTCGTCGGCCCGTCGACGGCGGGCGCGCCGGCCGGCGGCTGCGGGGCCGCCGCGGCAACCGGTGTCGGCGACGCCGATGGCGCGGCGACGCGGCGAACGGTCACCGGACGATCGGCCGGCCGTTCGGCGCCGCGCATCGGCAGATCGAGCCTCCCCGCCGGCGACGGCAACGCCACCTCGTCGGACGGCGGATCCGCCGCCGGGCGCTTCCCCGCCGCCACCCCGGCGAGCTTGTCGAGCCGCTCCTGTTTCTCCTCGGCGACGCGCTGCAGGTGCTTGACCACCACGCGGTTGCGCGAGCGCTCCTTCTCCTTGCGCTC
>JBGARM010000330.1:3617-3847 GCA_044230215.1 Thermoanaerobaculia bacterium
GAAGCGCCGCCGCCATCGCGTGAGCAGGTCGCCGAGACTCGTCTGCACCAGGAGCGCGACGCCGACGATACACAGCGCCAGCAGAAGGACGAGCGCGCCGGCGAAGTTCATCCGTTGGGAGAGGGCACTCGACAGCACGACGCCCAGAGCACCGCCGGTCGGGACGGTCTCGCTGCGCCACGCGAGCTCCGGCAGCAGGAGCTGCAGCAGGGCCGGCAAGGAAAGCAACA
>JBGARM010000331.1:0-3827 GCA_044230215.1 Thermoanaerobaculia bacterium
CGGCGTGCGCGAGGTGCTCGGCGAGCAGCGGGACGTCCTCGGGGCGCTCGGCCAGCGAGGGCACCCGCACGCGGACGACGTCGAGGCGGTAGTAGAGGTCCTCGCGGAAGCGCCCTTCGGCGATCTCCTTCTCGAGGTCCTTGTTGGTGGCCGCGATGAGGCGGAAATCGACGTCGATCAGATCGCTGCCGCCGACCCGCATGACGCGCCGCTCCTCGAGCACCCGCAGGAGCTTCACCTGCAGCTCCGGATAGAGCTCGGAGATCTCGTCGAGGAACAGCGTCCCCTTGTGCGCCAGCTCGAACTTGCCGATCTTCCTGCCGATCGCGCCGGTGAACGAGCCGCGCTCGTGGCCGAAGAGCTCGCTCTCCAGGATGTCGGGGGGAATCGCGCCGCAGTTGATCGCCAGAAAACGCTCGTTGCGCCGCGGACTGGTCAGGTGCAGGGCGTTGGCGACCAGCTCCTTGCCGGTGCCGCTCTCGCCGATGATGAGCACCGTCGACTTGGTCGGCGCGACCAGGCGCATCTGTTCGAACAGCGCCTCCATCTTCGTCGACCGGCCGATGATGCTCTCGAAGCCGAAGCGCTTGTCGAGCTGCTGGTTGAGCTCGACGACCTTCTCCTTGAGCTGACGCTTCTCGAGCTGCGTCAGGACGCGCTTGCGCAGCTCGTAGAGATCGACCGGCTTGGTCAGGTAGTCGTCGGCGCCGACGCGCATCGCCTCGACGGCCGACTCGATCGACCCGAAACCGGTGACCAGGATGACCGCGAGATCGAGGCCGCGCTTGCGGACCTCGTTCAGGAAACCGAGCCCGTCGAGCCCCGGCATGCGCAGGTCGCAGACCGCGAGCTGCGGCGTGTCGGTCTCCTCCAGCAGCTCGAGCGCCCGGCGGGCATCGTCGAACGTGCGCACCACGAAACCGGCGCGCTGGATGGCCAGAGCCATCGACTCGCGCGAGCCGGTTTCATCATCAATCACAAGGACTTGCGGTTCCTGCGCCATAGAGTGCCATTCTGGCACAAGTGGGCGTCCCACTCATTCCAGAGCAGCCCAGCCAGAAAGAAAGAGGCTGCTGGTAAGGAGTAAAAGGCCGACTCTCCCGACTTCGCAGGTTCAGCCCGGCTGCCTGGACTGCATTGGCGTTGGGGCCGCGGGGACGCGACGTCGCAGCCAAGAGGGCAACGCCTGCAGCTCCCTTTACCGAGCTTTTTCTTTACTGAGCTTTTTCTTTACTGAGCTTTTTCTCTACTGAGCTTTGTCTCTATTCGTTTCCCAGGCGCGCCCGGAGGCCGGCCTCGTCGAGGATCTCGATCCCGAGGCTTTTCGCTCTGTCGAGCTTCGAGCCGGCGTCCTCGCCGGCGACGACGAAGGAGGTCTTCTTCGACACCGAGCCGGCGACGCGGGCGCCCAGCGCCTCGAGGCGCGCCGCCGCCTCCTCGCGGCTCATCGACTCGAGCTTGCCGGTGAGGACGACGGTCTTGCCGGCGAGCGGCAGGCTGGCCGCTGTCGGCCGCCGACCGGCGGCGGTTCGACTCCCGCCGCCGCCAGCGCGGCGAGGCGCCGCTGCTGCCGCGGATCGGCGAAGAAAGCGCGCAGGCTCGCCGCCACCTTGGGGCCGATCTCGTCGACCACCTGGAGCTCCTCCTCGCTCGCCGCCGCCAGCGCCGCGAGCGAGCCGAAATGCTGGGCGAGGAGCTTCGCCGTGCGCTCGCCGACCATGCGGATGCCGAGGCCGTAGAGCAGCCGGGCGAGCGGGCGGTGGCGGCTCCCGGCGAGCGACGCGAGGAGATTGTCGGCCGACTTCTCGCCCCAGCCCGGCAGGGCGGCGAGCGCGCCGCGCTCGAGGCGGTACAACCCGGGAATGTCGGTCACCATGCCGGCGGCGACGAGCTGGGCAATGCGTTCGTCGCCCAGGCCTTCGATATCCATGGCGTTGCGCGAGACGAAGTGGCGGATCGTCTCCTGGCGCACCGCCGGGCACTCGGGGTTGACGCAGCGGGTGGCGACCTCGCCCTCGAAGCGCGTCACCTCCTCGCCGCACTCGGGGCAGCGTGTCGGCATCTCGAACGGCAGCGAGTCCGCCGGCCGCCGGTCGAGGCGCACCTCGACGACGCGCGGGATGACCTCGCCGGCCTTCTCGATCACCACCGTGTCGCCGACCCGCACGTCCTTGCGCGACAGGTCCTCGTAGTTGTGCAGCGTCGCCCGCCGTACCGTTGAACCGGCGACGAGCACCGGATCGAAATCGGCCACCGGCGTCAGCACACCGGTGCGTCCGACCTGCACCAGGATGGCGCGCACCACCGTCTCGGCCTGCTCGGGCTCGTACTTGTAGGCCACCGCCCAGCGCGGCGCCTTGGCGGTCGAGCCGAGCCGCTCGCGCAACTCCAAATCGTCGATCTTCACCACCACGCCGTCGGTCTCGAAGCCGAGGGTGTGCCGGCGCTCCCGCCACTCGGCGACGAACGCCTCGACTTCGCGGAGCCCGCGGCAGCGCCGCCAGGAGTCGTGCACCGGGAAGCCCCACTCGGCGAGATGCTCGAGACTCTCGGAGTGCGTCGCGAACCGCGGCCCATCGGCGATCTGATAGGCGACCGCTTGAAGCCTCCGGCTCGCGACCTGCCGGCTATCGAGCTGGCGGATCGAGCCGGCGGTGACGTTGCGCGGATTGGCGTAGAGCTCCTCGCCGGCCGCCTCGCGCTCGCGATTCACGCGCTCGAACTCGGCTCGCGGCATGAAGACTTCGCCGCGCACCAGGAGACGCCGCGGCGCCGCGGGCGGCAGGCGCAAGGGTAGCGCGCGCACCGTGCGCAGGTTCTCGGTGACGTCGTCGCCCACCGTGCCGTTGCCGCGCGTCGCACCGCAAACGAAGACGCCATCCTCGTAGAGCAGCGACGTCGAGACGCCGTCGACCTTGAGCTCGGCGACGAACCCGAGCCCCGCCGCCGCCTCGGCCGGAGCGAGCCGCTCGAGGCGCGCCGCCCACTCGCGCAGCTCTTCCAGGTTGTAGGTGTTGTCGAGCGACATCATCGGCGGCTCGTGGCGCACCTCGCGGAAGCCGGAGAGCGGCTCGCCGCCGACCCGCCGGGTGGGGCTGTCGGGGGTGGCGAGCTCCGGCGACGCGGCTTCGAGCGCCACCAGCTCCGCCATCAGGCGGTCGAACTCGCGGTCACTGATCTCGGGCTTGCCGAGCGCGTAGTACAGCCTCTCGTGGCGCTGGATCTCGCCGCGCAAGAAGGCGGCGCGCCCTGCCGGATCGCTGTCAGGGGCGGCTTTCATCGGCGAATCCTAGAAGGCGCTGGAATCGGCGGCCTGCCCGCGCGCCGCGATCGTCGCCAAGGCGGGAATCCGCAGGGCGCCGGAGTCGAACATCGAACCGGGGCGCGGCTGGGAGAGCAGGTCGGGCTCGCGTTCGAGAATCTCGCGCAGCACGGCAACGACCCGCGGATCGAACTGCGCACCGGCTTCACGATCGAGCTCCGCCAGAGCCTCGGGCAGCAGTCTCGCCCGGCGGTAGGGGCGATCGTTGGTGATCGCGTCGAGAGCGTCGATCACCGCGAGGATCCGCGCGCCGAGCGGGATGTTCTCGCCGCGCAGGCCGTAGTAGCCAGGGTAGGCGACTCCGTCGCGCTTGCCATCCCAACGCTCCTGGTGGTACTGAACCAGCGGCAGGACCTCCTGCAGGACTTCGATGCTGCCCAGGATCCTGAGGCCGATCTCCACATGCTGGTGCATGACCAGAGTCTCGGCTGAATCGAGCGGACCCTGCTTGTTGAGGATCGATTCCGGAACGCCGATCTTGCCCACGTCGTGCAGCAGCGCGCCG
>JBGARM010000332.1:0-3823 GCA_044230215.1 Thermoanaerobaculia bacterium
GAGCGCGAAACACACGGCAACGACGAATCTTCTCCCGCGAGACACGGCGAGAGTATAGTGAGCAAACCGTTCGCTGTCGCCGAAACATCGGCGCATGGTCGGCGTCGCGATGCTGCGCCCCGTCCCGGTGTGTCCGTTTCCCTCTCGAGATGAAATCCTCCTTCGCTTCCGCGATCCGCTGCCTCGACTGCCGGGGGGAGCTTCGCCTCGAAGTGTCGGAGGAGAGTCCACGGGAGGTGCGCGAGGGGCGGCTCGTCTGCCGGTCGTGCGCGGCGGTCTTTCCGATCGTCCGCGGCATCCCGGATTTCGTCGATCCAGACGACCGCATCCTCGCCGACGAGGTGGCGGGGTGGGTGCGTCTGGCGGGTCCCCTCGGTGAGCACCTCGACCCGGTGATGGCGGCCCTTCCCTCCTATCCCGGAGATCCCTGGCCCCTGGTCGCGCCGGACTTCTTCCAGATCTTCGAGGACTTCGATTTCGCCGGCAAGCGAGTCGTCGACCTCGGCGCCGGAAGAACCTGGTCGACGCGTCATCTCGTCGCGCTGGGGAAGCCGGCGGAGGCGGTCGCGGTGGACATCATGACGGAGCGCTACCTCGGCCTCGAGACCGCCGAGCTCTTCTTCGCGGGCGGGATCTTCTTCGAGCGCCTGCGCGCCGATGGGCATCGGTTGCCACTCGTCGACGCCTGGGCGGATGTCGTGTTCAGTTGTGCCGCGATTCACCACTCGTCGGATCTCGACCGACTCTTCGCCGAGGTCCATCGCGTGCTGCGCCCTGGCGGCCTGCTGCTGTTCGTCTCCGAGCCGTCGAAGCGCGAAGCCATCACGTGGACGAAACCGCAGAACGAGGAGACCGCGGTCGGAATCAACGAGAACGTCTACAGCCTGGCGGAGTATCGCCGCGCGCTGCGTCGGGCGGGCTTCTCGTCCAGGAGGCTGCTGCCCCGGTCGCTCGCCTACCGGCTGCGGACGATCGATCCCGAGACCGGCCAGGACATGCCGAGGTTCCTGGTTCGCTGGGCGCGAACCGAGCGCGGGCGCCGTTTCCTGCTCTGGGCGCTCGGCACACGCACCCTGGGTGACTGGCTCTACCGCTGGTGGAGCCTCCCCCTCAGCATGGCGGCAGTGAAGAACAGGTCCTGACGGCCGGCCGCAGAGGCTTCCCTAGTCGGTGTTTTCGGCGGCGGGCGAGGCCCAGCGGTCGCTGGCCCCCGATTCGAAGCTGTCGCTGAAGAGCTCCGGAGCGGGGAGATCGGCGCGGGCGACGCCCGGTCGGTCGGTCGCCAACAGGTAGAGCTCCCACCGGCGATCCTCACTTACGATGGCGGGCCGGCCCAGCTGCTGCTGCAGCTGCTGGGCGAGCCGTCGGCCACTGTCGCGGTAGCCGCGGCGGTCGAGGGCGACGGCCGCGAACCCGGCGGCGCGCAGCGCCGTCACCATCTCCGCCGGAGGCATCGCGACGACCGCGCGCTGCCAGAGATCGACCGGCGAGTTCTTGATCGCGCCATGGCTCCAGCGAAGCGAGCGGGAACGGAGGATCGGCCGGAGCTCGTCGAAGCGGTAGATCCCCTCCTGGACCGGGCTCTCCGGGAAGGGAATCCAGGGCAGCTGAAAGACCATCGCGCCGGGTGCGAGGAGGGCCTCGGCTCTGCCCACCCAGTCACCGTCCGACGCCCAGTCGGCGGCGTTGTTGTGGTAGCTGGGAATCGCCTGGAGGGAGCTCTGATCCCAGGTGCCGAAGGTCGACAGCAGGATCGCGCAGACCCAGGCGCGTCCCCCGGTCGCTCCGCCCGGCAGCCGCTTCAGGAACGAATCGAGGAGCAAACCGAGGGCGGCGAGCGCGACGAAAGCGATGAACACGCTCATCCGGTTGTGCGCGCGGAGCTGCGGGCTGACGAAGGTGACGAACAGCGAGCCAAGTCCGCCGACGGTGGCGAAGAGAAACCCGGCAATCGCGAAGCCGGCGAGTACCTTCGTGGTTTCCGGCCGGGTCGAGGGCAGGCGGATACCGAGCAGGTGGGCGAAAAGCAGCAGGAGTCCGAGGCTGGCGAGCAGGCCGAGGGCCGTGGCGACGCTCTCCGACTCGAGCCCCGGGGCGGCTCGCTCGGCGAGGTAGCGACCCGAAAGTTGGGCGAACGGCGGGAAGCGGTGCGAGATCACCGGCATGAGGAGTTGCCCGAGCTTGAGGCCCAGCAGGCTTGCATCGGCTGGGGTGCGCTCGGCGACCGAAGTCACTCCCCGAACGAGGGTGGAGAGCGTCGCCAGGGCGATGCCGAGGACGGCGGCTGCGGCGAAGGCGAGGGCATCGAGTCCGCGGCGGGGGCTGCGGTGCTCGAACCCGCCGATGGCGGCAGCGACCACGACGAGGATGCTGGCGAAGAAGGCGTAGTAGGCCTCGTTCGCGCCGAGCAGGAGCGCGAAGGCGAGCGCCCAGATCCGACCGCGCCGGCTCCATCCCTCCCGCGCCAGCGCATGGGCCGCGACGATCCCGGGAGGGACCAGCGCGAGGGCGGCGAGGAAGAGATGGGGCTCGCCGCGGATCGCGTGCGCCGGGAGGGCAGCGAACAGGATGCCGAAGCCCGCCGCCAGAGGGGGTGACAGGCCCAGGCGCAGGAGCGCCCAGGCTGCGCACAGGCCCGCCAGCGGCCAGCCGAGCAGATAGAACGCATTGACGATGGCGCCGGGGGCCGCGAACGCGAGCCCGAGCAGCTTGAACGCGAGCATCGGCCCGAGGATCGTCACCGGGAAACTGTAGAGCTCCAACGTCCCCGGGGCTCCCAGCCGCGGATTCTCCTGGTACCAGCCGGTCTCCTGGATGTTCTGCGCCAGGAGGGTATTGAAAAGGGCGTCTCCTCCTTCGTGCCAGGAGAGCGGCATGCGCCAGTCCGGCATCCGCCAGAGCTGTTGCGCCCAGACAACGGCCGCGATCGAGCCCAGGGCCGCGAGCACCAGCACCTTCGTCGTCTGCCGGTCCGCTCCGGCCAAGGCCTAGTTCCCCGCTGTTGGGCGCAGGGCTGCCCTCGTCCGAGCTCTTCCGCGCGGCATCGCGCGAGTATAGCGACCCGGCAGGCCGGGATAGGCTCGCGCCGGATGGAACGCGCCGCCGAACTTCTGCTCGCCGCGTCCGGGGCGTGGGTCATTCTCCGCCTCGCGCAACTCTGGCGGGGGCCGTTGCGATGGCGCGAGAAGGGCCTGCTGCTGCTCGTCCCGGTGCTCTTCTTCGGCGGTGGACTCGCGGGCGGCGGCTCGCAGGCCGACCTCGACTACGTCTACCAGTTTCCCCCGTATCGTCCGGCCGGCGGCCCCGCACCCGTCGTGCGCAACCGGTTGCTCACTGATATTCCGTTGCAGGTGCTGCCGTTCCGCCATCTCGTGCGTGAACATTTCCGTGGCGGCACCTGGCCGCATTGGGCGCACGAGCTGGGCACCGGCCAGCCGCTGGCCGGCAACGCCACGTCGGCGCCGCTCGCGCCGGCGCAGGTCGCCAGCCTGTTGCTGCCTCCCGAGCGCGGCCTGCCGATCGCCGCCGGCTGGCATCAGCTGATCGCCGCGCTCGGCGCCTTCCTGCTCGCGCGGGCGCTCGGCGTGAGCCGCGCCGGAGCGCTCGTCGCTGCGTATGCCTTCTCGGCCTCGCTCTTCCAGACGGTTTGGGCGGAGTACCCGCTGGCGATGACGACGGCCTGGCTGCCGCTGGCGATCCTCGCCGCGCGCGACGCCGTGCGCGGCGAGCGGGGCGGTGCGTTGGCGAGCAGCCTCGTCCTCGCCAGCTGTGCGCTCGAGGGGCATCCGGTCGAGTTCGCCCAGATCGTCCTCGCCACGGCGGG
>JBGARM010000333.1:0-3812 GCA_044230215.1 Thermoanaerobaculia bacterium
GAGCTCGCGGAGCCCCTTCCCACTTCGCGTCTTCCTGTGAAACCTCCGGATCGTGCGACACTCCAGGCCGTGAGCGCGGGACCCCCGGATCCACGGATTCGCACCCTGGAGCTCGAGCGCGACCTGTTCCTGCGCCTGCTCGAGCTCGGCGGCAAGGAGGAGCTGCGTGACCTGCTCGTCGACGCGCTCGCCCTGATCGTCGAGGTCACGGGCGCGGAGCACGGCTACCTCGAGCTCGCCGCCGGCACCGGGGACGCCGCGCGCCCGCCGTTCTGGATCGCCCACGGGCTGCCCGACGCAGAGATCGCCGCGGTGCGGGCCGAGCTGTCGTCGGGGATCATCGCCGAGGCGCTCCGCACCGGGCGCACCGTGAGCACCGCGAGCGCCGTGGACGACCCGCGCTTCGCCGGGCAGCAGAGCGTGATGGCGCAGCGCATCCGCGCCGTGCTGTGCGCGCCGGTCGGCGGCGCGCGGCCGGTCGGGGTCCTGTACCTGCAGGGGCGGCGCACCCCGGGGCCGTTCCCCGAGGAGGCCCGCGCGCACGCGGAGCTCTTCGCGCGCCACCTCGGGCCGATCGTGGAGCGGCTGCTCGATCGCCAGGAGGAGTCCGCGCGGCAGGACCACACCACGGAGCTCCGCGCGCGCCTGCGCGTCTCCGGCGTCGCCGGGCGCAGCCGCGCGCTCGCGGACGTGCTGCGGCAGCTCGTCGTCGCGGCGCCCGTGACCCTGCCGGTCCTGCTGCTCGGCGAGAGCGGGACCGGCAAGACCGCGCTCGCCCGGGCGCTCCACGACAGCTCCCCCCGCGCGGCCGGGCCGTTCGTCGAGCTCAACTGCGCCGCCATCCCCGAGACGCTCTTCGAGAGCGAGCTGTTCGGCGCCGAGCGCGGGGCGCACAGCGCCGCGACGCGTTCGATGCCCGGCAAGCTCGAGGCGGCTCAGGGCGGCACGCTGCTCCTCGACGAGGTCGGCGAGCTGCCGCTCGCCGTGCAGGCCAAGGTGCTGCGCGTCCTCGACGACGGGCGCTTCGAGCGCGTCGGCGGCGGCACGACCCTCGTCGCCGACGTGCGGCTGGTCGCGGCGACGAACCGGGACCTGGCGCAGATGGTGGCGGCGGGAGAGTTCCGCGCCGATCTCCTCTACCGTCTCGAGATCTTTCCCATCGAGCTGCCGCCGCTGCGCGACCGCGCGAGCGACATCGCGCTGGTGGCGCGGCACCTGGCCGGCGAAATCTCGGCGCGCCTGAAGCTTCAGCCGTTCGAGCTCGCGCCGGACGCTCTGGAGCTGCTCGCCGCCGAGCCCTGGCCGGGCAACGTGCGTCAGTTGGCGAACGTCCTCGAGCGCGCCGCGATCCTCGCGCCGGGAGAGCGTCTGTCGGCGGAGCGGGTGGCGGTGCTGCTCGGAAGAAAGGCCGTCGTCGAGCCGGCATTGTCGACCGGCGCTGCGGCCGGCGATGCCAGCGCGGACGAGGCGCTCGACGAGCTGCGCCGGGCGCTGCGCGAGGCCGGCGGCGACAAGCGGCAGGCGGCGACCGCGCTGGGGATCAGCTATCGCACGCTGTTGCGGCGCATCGAGGAGCACGATCTCAAGGGCTATCCGCGCTATCGCGACTGAGGCTCGCCCCTAGAGGGTCCGGGGCGGAAACGAAAAGGGCCGGCACGACGCCGGCCCTTCTGGTAAGTCTCGGGTCGTCCGTCTAGGTCAGAGCGGCGGCGGCTCGTCCGCTTCGGCGGGGACGTCGTTCTCGGAGGGCATTCTCGCGGGCTCGTCGTACTCCTCCGCCTCGGTCTGCTCGGCGGCGGCGTTCTCCACCCTCGGCTTGTAGCCTCTGCCCTGGGCGTCGAACTTCACCGAAGCGAAGTCCGGCACGCCGGGGAAGGCGACACGGAAGTTGGCGGTCTTGCCGGGCTGGATCTGCGGCGAGTTGACGTCGCCGCCGTTGGTCGCCAGCAGGCCGCCGTCGGCGTCGTAGATCGCCACCAGCAAGGTCGGCGTGGTGATGATGTTCGGGCTGCCGTTCTTGATCGTGCCGAAGATCTCGAGCCCGTCGCCGGTGGCGTTCTCCGTCTTCTCCCAGGAGATCACCTCGAGCGGCGAGGCCTCTGCGGCCTGGCCTTCAGCGGCCTTGCCCTCGCCCTCCTTGGCGCCGGCCGCCATCGCCGCCAGCGCCGCCTCGCCGACCGGCGGAATGTCCTTCTCCGTCAAGCGCAGAACCGGCTCTTTCTTCTCCTTCACCGCCGGCACGGGTGTCGCCGGTGTCTCACGCGCCTGGGTGGTGACAAGCGCGCTGCGGTCGAGGTCGACATCGTCGGTGCGCAGCACCGACAGCGTGCCGTTCGGCATGGTGAAGAGCACGCGGCGGCCGTCGACCTTCCAAGCCCCCTTGGTCTCGAGGCGCCCGCCGTCGCGCAGCACCAGCCAGTCGGCGTGGGCGGCGCCGACGCCGAGTCCGACGGCCAGAGCTCCGGCGACGGCGGCGGTCAACAGGGAAGCACGATGGACTCTCGGCATCAGAACTCCTTCCAGCTCGACGGGTCGATGCACAGCGGCACCGGGGCGATGAAGACCAGGCCGGTGTCCGAGCGGATCGTCTTGATGTTCTGAGTGTAGTTCGCGTACCGGCACCGTGTCGACTGCAGCGTCTTGAGCTCGTCGCGGACGAGCGCCAGCGACTCGGTGATGTAGTCGGCGTGGCCCGGGCCGCTGCCACCGCTACCACCGCTACCGCCGCTACCGCCGCTACCGCCGCTGCCGCCGCTACCGCCGCTGCCGCCGCCGCCATCCTCGGGGTTCTTGGTGGCGCTCTGCTCGACGAACGGCGGGGTGGTGAACTGCTGCACCTCGGTGAAGCGCGCCCGGTCGGCCAGGGTGCCGCCGGTCGGAATGCTGTAGCCCAGCGCCGTCACCGTGCCGACGATGAAGATGTGGCTCCTGCCGGCCCGGCTGCAGGTGCCGTCGTCGTTCGGCACTTCGGTGGGCTGGAAGGAGGTGAAGATGGTGATGCCGGCGAGCGAGAAAGCCTCAGTGATGACCTTCTCCTCGAGATCGAGGGTGAGGATCCAGCCCGGCAGACTGCCGCTGCCGTTGCCGTCGAAGAGGAGCGTCGGTGCGTTCGCGGGGTTCGGGTCGTCCGGCGCGATCGTCTGGTACTTCGCCTCGGTGAGCGGCTGGGTGCAGCCGCTGCAGGTGATGTTGAGCACGCCGTCGCGGTCGGTGTCGACGAAGTTGTTGTCGAGCAGCATGTAGAACCGGCCGGTCAGGCTGTCCTTCTGCCAGAGGTTCCAGCGGTTGCCGGTGCCGACCGCGAGCGCCACGCGATCCTTCTTGGCGACGTAGATCGCCGCGATCTCCTGGTAGATCGGGCGGCCGGCGGTCGAGAAGATCTGGAACGGATCGTACTTCTTGGTGTCTCCGGTCGGTCCGATCAACCGCTCGGCGGTGAAGTTGTAGTTGACGCCCGCAGTGCGCGTCTGGAAGGTCTGCGACAGGAGCTTCATCGGCGTCGCCGGGGAGGTCTCGAGCTGCACCTTGTAGATGAAACCCGCGGTGGTGCCGAAGTAGAGACGGTCGATGTAGGCGTCGCCGTTGACGAAGACGATGTCGACTTCGTTCCATCCGCGTGCTTCGCATTCCGCCATCGTAGTGAAGGCGCCGTCAGCGGCGAGGATGGTAGCGCATCGGCCTCGCGGTACGGGCGGCGATGCGGCGCGGCTGCACGGACGAGAGTTCGCAATCCCCGGGCAACCTGGAACCGCTGGCGTGCCGCGTGCCCCGTGCCGTCGCTGCCGTATCGGGTGCGGGTGTCGCGTGCGTTC
>JBGARM010000334.1:0-3762 GCA_044230215.1 Thermoanaerobaculia bacterium
CGTCGAGCGCCAGGCCGTTCTTTTCGAGCCAGGGGCCGAGCGACTTCTCGCCAGCCAGTTGGGTCTTGCGAAGGTCTGCTACCGAGATCCACTCTTGCTCGCCGCCGCTCGGGGTCCTGTCTGGTCCGCTTCCCATGGGTCCTCGCGCTAGGAAGCGCGCTCCGGGCCCATGGGAGCCCTCGGCCCAGCCACCCCTCGCTACCGTCGCCGGAGCCGTCTCAGCTGCCTTGCACGCGACGAGAAGCCCGGTCTCCTCGAAAAGCTCCCGAAGAGCACAGGCGAGGATGCCGGGGACAAGATCCGACTCTCGGGGTGAGCCGTCCCTGTCGGCCGCCGCCGGCGTCCATCCGTCCGAATTCAGCTCCGCGGGTCCGCCGACGACTGGCAGGTCCACGTCGCCGCGTTCGAGGCCGCCGCCGGGGAAGGCGTGCCAGCCGCCCATGAACGGCAGGATCTCGCCGCGCTGCAGCCAGAAGAGCTCGATCCCGGCCTCCGGCAGCCGGCGGAAGAGGACGACGGCGGCCGAGGGTCGCGGGGCTTTCGGCGCGCCGAGCTCGCCGCCGGCGGCGGCCAGCACCTTCTCGTAGAGCCCGGCGCCGCTGCTCAAGGCTTTGCTTCGTGGCCGGCGAAGCGCTTCTCGCCGGCGGCGATGGGGAACGGCAGTCGGTTCTCGCGCGGCGGCAGGGGGCAGGTGGCGTAGGGGGTGAAGACGCAGGGTGGATTGTAGGAGCGGTTGAAGTCGAGCTCGACGCGGCCGTCCTGCGGTGGATCGGTGTAGAGGAACCGCCCGCCGCCGTAGGTCTCTTTGCCGTTGGTCTTGTCGCCGAAGACGAGGAAGAGGCGGCCGTCGCCGGTGTCGTCGAGCGCCAGAAGCCGGTGCTCGACGCCGTCGAGCGTGAAGACGACATGGCCGGGCGAGAGGATCGGCTCGTCGAAGCCGAGGGCGTTGGGAATCGGGATCTCCTTCGGCGTGACTTCGGCCTCGAAGCGCGCCGGCAGCTTCCACTTCCGGTCGAGCGGGAAGTAGTCGAGACCGTGAAACGCCTGGAGCGTCGCCGCCTGGCTGTCCTTGACCCGGGCCCCCAGGCGGTCGCCGCGCCGGATGACGAAAAAAGACAGGCTGCCGTGTGCGAGCACGGTCGGACCTTCGTCGGCCTTGGCGTCGGCGTCGGCGATCAGGTCGAGGGTCGTGACCGCCGCTCCGTCGTGGGTGACGGCGGCGCCCTTGTCGGCGATGAAGGTGAGGGTGTGCTGCTTCCCGGTCGCCACCAGGCGGAGGATACCGAGCCGCGCCGGCGCCTTGCCGGCGGGCAGCACGACAGCGCTCTTCGGGTCGCTACCGACGCTGTTGTCGCCGGGTTCGAGCCAGGCGAGCCCGACCAGCGTCAGCCAGCCGTCCGGGCGCTGCAGGCGCTCGAAGCGGGCCTGTTTCCAGGCGGCGACCTCCTCCTCCCAGGTCGGCGGTTTAGTGGGGGCGGCGGCGGGCGCGACCTGCGCCGTGACGGCGACAGGGGAAGCGCAGGCAAGAAACAGGCAGAGAGTCGAGACGGTGCGCGCCATGGACGGAAGATCTCCCGTCCGAAGCCTACTTCAAGAGGCGCGGCACCAAGGACGGGACGCGCCGCCGGTGCTCGCGGTAGGCCTCGCCGAACTCGCGCTCGAGATCGCGCTCCTCGAAGGCCAGGCCGACGAAAAGGTAGACCGTCAGGACCCCGACCAGCAGGAGCCGCCCCTGGCTCATGGTCGGCGTCGACCAGATGGCGACCAGCGATCCGGTATAGACGGGGTGACGCACGTGGCGATACAGGCCGCGGATCTCGAACGGCGGCGCGACGTACGGCATGTCGTGCGCAGCACGCGAGGCTTGCTGCAGACCGAAGAGATGGGTGCTGCCGATCGTCGCCAGGGCGGCGATGACGATCCCCCAGCCGGCGCCTTGAAGGGCCCAAAGCCCCAGGCCGAGCCATTCCCGACCGGTGGCCAGCGCGCCGACCGCGCCGGCCGCGCCAGCCGCGGATACCTGCCAGACCGGCGTTGGCAGCGGCTGCCAGGCCCAGCAGATCAGCCCCATCTGCAGCCCGGCGACGAGCGAGTAGAGGCTGCGTTCGAGCGCGGCCGGAAAGATGCGGGCGAGGCGTGCCTTTACCGCCCGGCGGGCGAGCAGGCTGTGGACCAGCCCGAAGGCGAGCAGCAGCGCGAGGTCGATGGCGACTGCCCGCCCCGGCGGACCGGCGGGGCCGCTGTCGACAGTTTTCGGCACGACGAGATTGGCGAGAAAGAAGCCGAAATAGACCATCGAGAGCAGTGACGCGAGATAGCCGGCGAGACCGAAGGCGAGATAATGCGGGCGCTGCATAGGGTGATTCTCTCCCAATCCGCGACCGGAGAAGGGTCCGTAGAGGAGAATGGAGGGAGCGCGACGAAACCGCCGACCGTGCCGCGCATCCAACACTTGCCATGAAAAGCCATCGCCTCCTCGCTGCCGCCCTCACCGCGGCCATCGCGCTCGCCGCCGGTCCCTGGTTGCTTTCCGCCCTGCAGCGTCCCGCCGCCAGCGCGCTCGTGGCGGCGGGTGGCGAAAGCGTCGCTGCGCCCTCGCCCAAGAAAGGAAAGTCCATGTCGAACTTCGCCAAGCCCTCGGACGCCGAGCTCAAGGCCCGGTTGACGCCGATGCAGTACGAGGTCACCCAGAAGCAGGGCACCGAGCCGTCGTTCCACAACGAGTTCTGGAACGAGAAGCGCCCCGGAATCTACGTCGACATCGTCTCCGGCGAGCCGCTCTTCTCGTCGCTCGACAAGTACGACTCCGGCTGCGGCTGGCCGTCGTTCACCAAGCCGATCGATTCGGGGACGGTCACCAGCCGGACCGACAGCTCGCTCTTCATGGAGCGGGTCGAGGTGCGATCGAAGGGGGCCGATTCGCACCTTGGCCATGTCTTCGAAGACGGGCCGGCTCCGACGGGCCTGCGCTACTGCATCAACTCCGCGGCGCTGCGCTTCGTGCCGGCCGACAAGCTGATCGACGAAGGGTACGAACAGTACCTGCCGGCGTTCGAGAAGGCGGGTGTGCTCCCCAAGGACTCCGGCGGGCGCGAGACGGCGATCCTCGCCGGCGGCTGCTTCTGGGGGATGGAGGAGATCCTGCGCAACATCCCCGGCGTCGTCGAGACCGAGGTCGGCTACACCGGCGGCACGGTGCCGAACGCCACCTATGCGATCGTCAAGCACGGCGACTCCGGCCATGCCGAAGCGGTGAAGGTGATCTTCGACCCGCGGCGGATCTCGTTCGAGCAGCTCCTCGGCTGGTTCTTCCGCATGCACGATCCGACGACGAAGAACCGCCAGGGCAACGACATCGGCAGCTCCTACCGCTCGGCGATCTTCTATACCAGCGCGGCGCAGCAGAAGACTGCCGAGGAGGTCCGTGAGCGGGTCGACAAGTCGGGCAAGTGGAAGAACCCGGTGGTGACCGAGATCGTCGCCGCCTCCGACTTCTGGTCGGCCGAGGAGTACCACCAGGACTACCTGGTCAAGAACCCCGGCGGCTACACCTGCCACTACCTGCGCGACTGATCTCCGGGGACACACAAACGGGACACACAAACGGGACACACAAACGGAACACGTTGAAGGGACACCTTGGAGGGACGCGTTAAGGGGACACGTTGTTGTCCTCTGAGGCGTCCCGCTCGGGGTCCTGACCGGCCCGTCTCCCATGGGTGCTCGCTGAAGAAGCGCTCCGCGCCCATGGGAGCCCTCGGT
>JBGARM010000335.1:0-3762 GCA_044230215.1 Thermoanaerobaculia bacterium
AGCGCGTCGCGGTGGCCGTCGTCGACGAAGTCTCCGGCCTCCAATCCACAGTCTTCGAGGAGATCGAGATTCCAGCGGCGAAGTGATTCAGGCGAGGAGCTTGCGGTAGAGCGCCTCGAGGCGCGCGGCCATCTGCGCGGCGGACCAGTCGGCGGCGACGAGCGGTCCTTCCGCCGCGAGGCGGGCGCGGAGGGTCGGGTCGCGCAACACCTCCAGGCACCTGGCGGCAAAGTCGCCGGGATCGTCCTCGGCGACCAACGCCCCTCGCCGATCGGCCAGGAGATCGCGGGTTCCCATCTCCGCCAGGGCGACGACCGCCACGCCCAAGGCCATCGCCTCGAGCAACACCAACCCTTGCGTCTCGGTCTTCGAGGTGAAGACGAAGGCGTCGCCGGCGCGGTAGCAGCCGCCGAGCTCGCGCTCGCGGTCGAGATAGCCGAGCCAGAGGAGATGCCCGTCGAGGCCGAGCCGGGTGGCCTGACGCTGGAGGTCGGCGCGCGCCGGTCCCTCGCCGGCGACGATCAGCAGCGCCTCGGGCATCTCGCGCACGACGCGCGCGAACGACTGCAACAGGAAGCGCAGGTTCTTCTCGTGGCCGATGCGGCCGATGTGGACCAGCACCGGCCGATCGGCGGCGATGCCGTGGCGGGCGCGGAAAGCCGGACCGTCGCCGCCTCCGAGGGCGTCGCCGCGGATGCCCGTCGGCAGGACGGTCATCGGGGTCGCGACGCCGTAGTCGGCGAGGGCGCTGCGCATCGCCGTCGACGGCACCACCAGGTGATCGAGCTCGCCCGCCGCCTTGCAGGTGAGGCGTCGCGCGAGCCGCCGGCAGAGTCCGGCGGGCAGGAAGGGCAGGTAGTGCTCGAAGTAGTGCTCGAAGTAGGTGTGGTACGTCTCGACCACCGGTACGCCGCGGCGGCGCGCGAGATCCACGCCGGCGCGATGGGCGGCGAACGGCGTCTGGACATGGACGAGGTCGAAGGCCGGCAGGCGGCTCTCGGCGGCGCGGAAGCGCCGCGCCGGCACCCAGCGGTCCTCGGGATCGAACGGCACCCGGAAGCCGTCGAGACGCACCAGACGCGCTTCGGCGGGGCGCGCGATGCCGGCCTCGCCGCGCCCGGAGTAGCCCGGGCAGAGCAGCGGCACGGCGACGCCGCGCAGCTCGAGCTCGCGGCGGAAGGTCGCGATCGACGTCGAAACCCCGTTGACGCGCGGGAAGTAGACGTCCGAGAGATAGAGGACGGTCAGGCGGGATCGCCCCGCGGCGCTCCCGCTCGGAGCGGGGGGCGGCGCGGTAGCGATCGGCGGGGCGGGGGGCGATTCGAGGATCAGAAGGAAGGTCAGAGGAGGGCGAGGGTGGAGAGGGCGAGGAGCGCGCCGACCGCGGCGCCCGCCGCGACGTCGGTGGGATAGTGGAGACCGAGGACGACCCGCGACAACGCCACCGCCAGGGTGAAGGGCACCAGAAGCCAGGCGAGCAGGCCGTAGGTGGCGAGGACGACGATCGAGAAGGCGACGGCGTGCAGGGTGTGGCCCGACGGAAAACTGTAGCGGTCGAGCGGCGCGGCGCCGAGCAGCACGCCGGCGTGGGCGCGAAACGGCCGCGAGCGCGCGGTCGCCGACTTGAGCGCGCGCGACACCAACGCGGCGGCGATGCCGACCGCGGCCATCCGGCGCACCGTCGGGAGAGCCGCGGCGCCGGCGACGAGCGGCAGCAGGCCGGCGAGCAGGAACCAGGCGAGCCCGTCGCCGGCCTTCGAGACGGCGCGAAAGAAGCGCAGGAGGCCGCGCCGACGCTGCGTCTGCGACAGGCGCAGGCAGAGTCCGAGCTCGAGCTCCTGCAGGCGGACGAGAGACGGGGCGAGGCGCATCGCGGGTGGCGCTCCTAGGACGGCAAGGAGAGCATCGCCTGCGGGGGTGTCCAAGGCGTTGCGGCGGAGTGACGAAACGCCGACGTCGCTTCGAGGGTGGGGCGCCTACTCCTTTTCGATCAGCGCTTCGAAGCGGCTCTTTTCCTGCGCCTTCATGTAGGCGTCGCGCGGCGTGACGATTTTCTTCGCCACCAGCTCGAGCAGGGCGTCGTCGAGCTGCTGCATGCCCTCGCTGCGTCCCGACTGCATGAGGTTCACCAGCATCGAGATGCTGCTCTCGCGGATGAGATTGGGCAGCGCCGGCGTCTTGAGCAGGATCTCGTGCACGGCGACCCGCCCCTCGCCGGAGGCCCGCGGCAGCAGGAGCTGGGCGACGATCGCCGCCAGCGAATCGGCGAGCGACAGCCGCGCCTGCGGCTGCTCGTCGGCGGGAAAGACGTCGATCAGGCGGTCGATCGTCTTCGCCGCGCTGTTGGTGTGCAGCGTGCCGAAGACCAGCATGCCCATCTCGGCCGCCTTGAGCGCCAGCGAGATCGTCTCGAGGTCGCGCATCTCGCCGACCAGCACGACGTCGGCGTCCTGGCGGATCGCCGAGCGCAACGCCGCGGCGAAGCTCACGGTGTCGCTGCCGACTTCGCGCTGCGAGAAGACCGAGCGCCGGTTCTGGTGCACGAACTCGACCGGCTCTTCGATCGTGACGATGTGGCGGGAGAGGTTGCGATTGATCCGGTCGATGATCGCGGCGAGCGTCGTCGATTTGCCGGAGCCGGTCGGTCCGGTGACCAGCACCAGCCCGCTGTGGAGCTCCGCCAGCCGGCCGAGCACCGGCGGCAGGCCGAGGTCCTCGATCGAGGCGATCTTCTCGGGGATCGTCCGGAAGACGGCCGAAGGCCCGCGCTCCTGGCGCAGGTAGTTGCCGCGGAAGCGCGCCACGCCGGGGACGGCGTAGGCGAAGTCGAGATCGCCCGAGGCGAGGAACTCCTGCCACTGTCCGGCGCTCACCCCCTCGGTGAGGATCTCCGCCAGCTCCTCGGCGCTGAGGTCGCTGGTTCCCGCGAGGGCGACGAGGGAGCCGTGCAGGCGCACGCGGGGGGCGAAGCCCGAGGCGAGGTGAAGGTCGGAGCTGCCGCTCTCGCGGGTGGCGCGCAGCAGCTCTCGCAGGGTTCCCATGCGCTCTCGCTCAGGCTCCCGGATTCACAGCGGGCGCCGCGGGTGCGGGCGGCGAGCTCGCCCGGCCGACCGCGGGTGGCAGCAGCTTGATGTCGTCGGCGTGGAGCAGGGCCTCGTCGCGCGTCACGATGCCGTCGCGGACGAGGTGGGCGAGCGAGTTGTCGAGCAGGCACATGCCCTGCGCGGCGCCGGTCTGCAGCACGGAGCGGATCTGAAAGGTCTTCGACTCGCGGATCAGATTGGCCACCGGCCGGGTGCCGAGGAGGATCTCGAGCGCCGCCACGCGCCCCTGCCCGTCGGCCCGCCGAACCAGGCGTTGCGAGACCACGGCGCGCAGCGACTCCGAGAGCATGGTGCGGATCTGCGCCTGCTGGTTCGAAGGGTAGGAGCCGACGATGCGGTCGACGGTGCGGATGGCGCTGCCGGTGTGCAGCGTCGCCAGCACCAGATGGCCGGTCTCGGCGGCGGTGAGCGCCAGCGAGATCGTCTCGAGATCGCGCAGCTCGCCGATCGCGATGACGTCGGGATCCTCGCGCAGGGCGGCCTTCAGGGCGCGTGCGAAGCTCCGGGTGTCGCGTCCGACCTGGCGCTGGTTGACGACGCAGCGCAGCGGCGTATGCAGGTACTCGATCGGATCCTCGACGGTGACGATGTGATCCTGGCGCTCTTCGTTGATCAGCCGCACCAGGGCGGCGAGGGTCGACGACTTGCCGCAGCCGGC
>JBGARM010000336.1:0-3761 GCA_044230215.1 Thermoanaerobaculia bacterium
CTCGCCGATGCCGAGCTCGCGGCGCAGGCTCTCGCCCCCCTGCCGGACGAGGGCGAAGATCTTGCCCTCGCTGCCTTCGATCGAGAACGGCTTGGTGTAGCTGCCGTCCGTCGCCTGCAGGCGCAGGTCGACGCGCAGCGGCGCCTCCGCCCCCCCCTGAGCGGTGAAGCTGCCGAGGAGCACCAGATCGGCCCCGAGGATGCGGCGCAGGCGGGAGAGCGTCTCGATTCCCAGCGAGCTCGAAAGCGACAGTCCGAGGTCCTGGCGCGCCTGCGCCACGACCTCGCCCGGCACGGCGCGCACCGCATCCGTCGCCGCGAGCTCGGAGGTGAGCATCTCGGAGAGCGCCGACGACAGCCACTGCGCCTCGGGACGGCCGGTGGCGTTGGCGAAGCCGAGCACGGCGATGGCGCGCCGCGCCGGGGCGTTCGTGGCAGTCGCGGCAGCACTCTCGCGCCCGGCCGCGGCAGCCGGCGCGAGCGCCGCGTCGGCGGCGTGCGATCGCCGCCGCGAAAGACCCTGCCAGAGCGCGCCGGCGGCGACCAGCGCCACGATCAGAACAGCCACGACGTACTTCGCCGGACGCCGGCGCGGCAGCCGGTCGGCGCCGAGCAGGAGAGTCGGCGGATCGAGGAATCCGATCACCGCCTCGGCGCTGGCGAAGCGCGCTTCCGGCTCGCGCGCCATGCAACGCTCGATCGTCGCGCGGAAGCGCGCCGAAATCCCCGCGCGGTAGGTATCGATCGGCGTCGGCGGCTCGCGCAGGCGCTTGACCGCCACTTCGAGCGGCGACTCGCCGTGGAACGGCAGCGAGCCGGTGAGCATCTCGTAGAGCACCACCCCGAGCGCGTAGAGATCGCTCGCCGCCGTGGCGGCGAGGCCCGCGACCTGCTCCGGCGCCATGTAGGCCGGCGTCCCGAGAAGACCTCCGGCCTCGGTGAGGGTCTGGCCGTCCGAGCTCTGGTGGGAGCTCCTGGCGAGCCCAAAGTCGGTGATCACCGTCCGCTCGCCCTCCGGGCCCGGCACCAGGAGAATATTCGAGCTCTTGAGGTCGCGATGGACGACGCCGGCATCGTGCGCCGCAGCCAGGCCGCGGCAGAGCTGCCGCACGATCGCCACCGCCGGTCCTTCGTCGAAGGCACCCGCTTCCTGGATGCGCCGCGCCAGGGTCTCGCCCTCGAGCCATTCCATGGTCAGGAACAGCAGCGACGAGTAGCCGCCCTCGCCGCCGCCCGTCACTTCGTGCACCCCGAGGTCGAAAATGCGGCAGACGTTCGGATGGCTCACCCGGCGCGCCAACAGAATCTCGCGCTTGAAGCGCTCGATCGACTGCGGATCGCGGCTCGCTCCCGGGCGCAGGACTTTGAGCGCAACGCGGCTGCGAAGATGCAGATCCTCGGCGCCGTAGACCTCGCCGGCGGCGCCCTGCCCGAGGTAGCGCGCAATCCGGTAGCGCCCAGGCGGCGCAGGTCGGCCCAGTCGGCAGGAGTGTTGACCCCTTGGAACTCGGCGGCAAGGGCCGGCGGAACCGGCACAACGCCGACGGCGGCGAGCGCGCCGAGGGGCTGGAGGCTGGCGCCCTTGCCCGGCCCGGCACCGGCGGCGAGCGCTGCGAGCTCTGCCCGACAGCCGGGCTCGTAGATGCCGGGAAACGGCTCGATCCGATCGGCGACGAGGCGCGGCAACACGGCGATGCGGTCGGCCCGGCGCTCGCCGACGAGCCAGGCCAGCGCCGCCGGCGAGAGCAGCGGCTGATCGCAGGTGAGCACCAGCCAGGCGGCGTCGGGCCGCGCCGCCGCAGCCGACAGCAACCCGGCGAGCGGACCGGCCACCCCGCCGCCGTCGGCGACGACGGAGAGGCTCGCCACCCCGGCGGGCAACGCGATGCCGGAGCCCAGCAGGGCGACCTCCGGCACGACCGCAGCGAGGGTACGCGCAATCCTTTCGAGGAAGCTCTCGCCCTGCCACTCGAGCAGCGCCTTGGGGCTCCCCATGCGCCGGCTGGCACCGCCGATGAGGATGCCGCCGACGAGCGGCGCGAGCACCGCGAACTGCCGTTCCTCCCGCATCCGGCTGCTATCCTTCCACGACCGGCGCGATTCGTGGCCGGACCTCTCCCTGGAGCTCGAAGAACCGATGCGACTCGCCCCGCTGGCCCCCGACACCGACTCGATCCGCAGCCGCAGCCGGCGGGCGCGATTGCGGCTCCTGCTTTTCCTCCTCTTCGTGCTGGCCGCGAGCGTCGTCGCACTGGGCGGCCTGTACCGCGGTCCGGCGCCGAAGATCGCCCTGCGCCCGGAGCGCACGGCGATCGGGCGGCAGGCGCCGCTCGAGATCGAGGTCTCCGAGCCGTCGCGCGGCTTCGCCAGAGTCGAGGCCGAGCTCGTCCAGGGGGGAAACCGGATCGAGCTGCTCGCCGAGTCGTTCGCGACTCCGCCGGGCTGGAAGCTCTGGACCCACGGGCTGGCGACGAAAGTGTGGAAGCTCGACATCGGCAAGAGCTCGCAGCCGTCGCTGGTCGAAGGGCCGGCCACGCTGCGGGTGACCGCTTCCCCGGCGCCGGCCTGGTTTCGCAGCGGCGAGCCCACCGTCGCCGAAGTCGTGCTGCCGGTGCAGCTCGTGCCGCCGTCTCTCGGCCTGGTCTCGACGCAGCACTATGTCGCCCAGGGCGGTGCCGAGGCCGTGGTCTATCAGGTCGGCCCGTCGAGCGTGCGCGACGGGGTCGAGGTCGGCGAACGCTTCTTTCCCGGTTTCGCGCTGCCTGGCGGAGCCGCCGGCAGCCGCTTCGCCCTCTTTGCGCTGCCCTGGGACACGACCGATGTCACCCAGGTGCGGCTCGTCGCCGCGGACGAGGTCGACAACCGCACCTCGATGCCGTTCGTCGACCAGTTCTTCCCCCATCCGCCGAAGACGGACGACATCCAGCTCGACGACAAGTTCCTGACCAAGGTCGTGACGGAGATCCGGGCCCAGACGCCAGACGCACCCGACGCCGGCAACCTGCTGCAGAACTATCTCTGGATCAATCGCGAGCTGCGCCAGCGCAACGCCGCCGAGCTCGCGGCGCTCGCGCCCGCGAGCGCGAAGAGCTTTCTCTGGCGGGCGCCGTTCCTGGCGCTGCCCGGCGGCCAGGTGATGTCGTCGTTCGCCGACCGGCGGTCGTACGTCTACGGCGGCCGCGAAGTCGACACCCAGACGCATCTCGGTTTCGACCTGGCCTCGGTCGCCCAGGCCGACGTCCCGGCGGCCAACGACGGCGTCGTCGTGCTGGCGAAGTATCTGGGAATCTACGGCAACGCGGTGGTCGTCGACCACGGCTACGGCCTGATGAGCCTCTACGCCCATCTCTCTTCGATCCAGGTCGCGGTGGGCGCGAGCGTGCGTCGCGGCCAGCCCCTCGGCAGGAGCGGCGCCACCGGTTTGGCCGGCGGCGATCATCTCCATTTTTCCTTCCTGCTGCACGGCGTGCCGGCGCGCCCCGCCGAGTGGTGGGACACGCACTGGATCGAGGATCGGTTGAAGCGCAAGCTCGGCGCGGCGCTCCCTTTCGGCAGCCCGGCCTCCTGAGCTCCTCGACCGAGTCCGCCGGACCGACCGAGAGCGAGTCAACGCGATGCGCGAGCCGACCTTCTCAAAGCGTGATCTGAGAGTGAGCAGATCAGCGTTGACGGTGATGTTCACCTTCTGAGATTTTCCAGACTTGATGTCGAACAGGTGAACCGTACCAAACTGCTCATAAGCGATGACTGGATTGCTGCCCC
>JBGARM010000337.1:0-3757 GCA_044230215.1 Thermoanaerobaculia bacterium
CTACGCTCCCGCCGGGATCGGCAACTTCGCTGCCGGCTTCGATCTGCTCGGGGCTGCGGTCTCGACGGTGGACGGTGAGCTCTGGGGGGATCGCGTGGCGGTGCGCCGGGCAGTCGGGCGCGGGATGGAGGAGGGCGATCGCCTGGAGTGTCGCGGCCCGTTCGCCCACCGCTTGCCCTCCGATCCGCGGCAGAACCTCGTCTTCAAGGCGCGCGACGCCTTCTCCCGGCGTTTCGCAGCGCCGATGCCGGCGCTCGACTTCGTCCTGCACAAAGAGCTGCCGGTGGCGTCCGGACTGGGTTCGAGCGCCGCTTCGGTCGCGGCGACGCTGGTGGCGCTCAACGAGCTCTTCGGCCGGCCGCTCGGCGAGGGGGAGCTGCTCGCCGCCGCTGGCGAGGCGGAGGCAGTGGCTTCGGGCGCGGTGCACCTCGACAACGTCGCGCCGGCGCTCCTCGGCGGTCTGCGGCTGGTCGACCCGGAGTCGGGGTCGCGCGCGCTACCCTTTCCGGAAGAGCTCCGGTTCGTCCTCTGGGTGCCCGAGCTCGAGCTCGAGACGCGCATCGCCCGGAGCGTCCTGCCGGGCGAGCTCTCCCTGCCGCACGCCATCGCCTGGGCGCAGAATCTCGCGGCGTTGATCCACGCCCTGCACGCGGGCGACCGGCAACTCCTGGCGGGTGTCCTCCGGGATTCGCTCGCCGAGCCGTATCGCGCCGCCCTCGTCCCCGGGTTCCGCGCGGTCCAGGCGGCGGCGCTCGCCGCCGGCGCGCTCGGCTGCACCCTGTCGGGGGCGGGCCCGGCGGTCTTCGCGGTGGTCGAGCCCGCCGCAGCCGGCGCGATCGCGGCGGCCGGCGTCGCGGCCTGGCAGCAGGCCGGCGTCAGCGCCTACGCGCGACTCTGCCGGCTCGACCTCGAGGGCGCCCGGCGCGTCGGCGGAGCGGAGGGTTGAGGCGATGATCGTCACCAGCACGCGCGATCCGGCGCTGCGCGCGTCGTTCTTCGAGGCGGCGGCGGCGAACGCCCCGGCCGACGGCGGCCTCTATCTGCCCCTGGAGCTCGCGCCGTTCGCCGACCTGCCGGCGCTTCTCGAGCTGCCGTTCGCCGAGCGGTCGGCGGAGATCCTGTTCCGCCTGCTCGCTCCCGAGCTGACGCGCGACGAGGTCGCCGCGATGGTCGGCGCGGCGCTCGACTTTCCGGTCGTGCACCGCGAGCTCTCCCCGGAGCTCTCGGTACTCGAGCTCTTCCATGGCCCGACGCTCTCCTTCAAGGATTTCGGCGTGCGTTTCCTGGCGCAGGTTCTCGCCCGGCTGCCGGTGCAGAGCGCGCGCTCCGCGGGCGGTGCGAACGGCCCGCGCACCGTGCTCACCGCGACCAGCGGCGACACCGGGGCGGCGGTGGTGAACGCCTTTCATCGCCTGCCGGGCTTCGCCGTCGTCGTTCTCTATCCGGCCGGGCGGATCTCGCCGCTGCAGGAGAGTCAGATCGCCACCCTCGGCGACAACGTCCGGGCCTTCGCCGTCGCCGGCTCGTTCGACGATTGCCAGCGACTCGTGAAGAGTGCCTTCGCCGATCCGGAGCTCGCCGGCCGTCTCCATCTGGTGTCGGCGAACTCGATCCATCTCGCCCGGCTGCTGGCGCAGATCACCTACTACTTCGAGGCCGCAGCCCTGGCGGCGCCGGGCGGTCGGCCTCTGGTGGTCGCGGTGCCCTCGGGCAACTTCGGCAACCTTTGCGCCGGCCTGCTGGCCCAGCGCCTGGGTGCCCCGATCGCCCACTTCGTCGCGGCGACGAACGCCAACCGAACGGTGCCCGATTTTCTCGACGGGCAGCCGTTCACGCCGCGCGCGAGCCTCGCGACGCTGTCGAACGCCATGGATGTCGGAGCGCCGAACAACTGGCAGCGCATCGCCCGTCTGTTCGCGGACGACCCGGTGGCGCTGCGCGCGGGCCTGCGCTGGGGGAGTGCGGATGACGAGGCCACCCGCCGGGCGCTCGCCGACCTTGACCGCCTCGGCTACCGCGCCGATCCGCACGCCGCCGTGGCGTTCGACGTGCTGCGCCGGAACCTCTCCCGCGGCGAGCGCGGGCTGTTTCTCGCCACGGCCCATCCGGCGAAGTTCGAGGCGACCCGCGATCCCGCGGCGGCGCTGCCGCCGGCGTTGGCGGCGGCTGCGGCGCGGCCGCTCCGCGCCGAACCGATGGCCGCTGCCGCCGGCGCCCTGAAGGCCCGTCTCAGCGAGCTCGCCGAACAGCTTCTACCGTGAAAGGAACCCCGCCGTGAACTCTCCCATCATCCGCCCCTCGTCGCGCCTGCCGGTCACCGTGCTCGGCGCCACCGGCGTCGTCGGTCAGCGCTTCGTGCGCCGTCTCGCCGCCCATCCCTGGTTCGAGATCCGCCACCTGGCGGCGAGCGAGCGCAGCGTCGGCAAGCGCTACGCGGAGGCGTGCGACTGGCGCCTGGGAGGGAAGCCCTACGCCGGCCTCGCCGACCGGGAGCTCGCTGCCTGCACGCCGGAGGCGGCGCCGGCGGGGATCGTCTTCAGCGCTCTCGACACCGAGCCGGCGCGTTCCGTCGAGCCACGCTTCGCCGCCGCCGGCGCCTGGGTGTTCTCGAACGCTTCGGCGTTCCGCATGGCTCCCGATGTGCCGCTCGTCGTGCCGGAGGTCAACGCCGCCCACCTCGCGCTCGTCCCGCGCCAGCGCCGGGCGCGCGGCTTCTCCGGCGTCATCGTCTGCAATCCGAACTGCACGGCGACGGTGCTGGTCATGGCGCTCGCGCCTCTCCATGCCGCCTTCGGCGTCGAAGCGGTGCTGATGAGCTCGATGCAGGCGGTGAGCGGCGCCGGCTACCCGGGCGTGCCGGCTCTCGACATCCTCGGCAACGTGATCCCCTACATCCGCGGCGAAGAGGACAAGGTCGAGGAGGAGACCCGCAAGATGCTCGGCGTGCTGACCGGCGAGGCCGTCGTGCCCGCCGCGGCGCACGTGTCGGCGCTCTGCCACCGCGTGCCGGTCCTCGACGGCCACACCGAAGCGGTGAGCGTGCGGCTCGCCGGCAACCCGGCGCCCGGCCTGGTGCGCGAGGTGCTCGCCTCCTTCCGCTCCCTGCCGCAGGAGCTCGCGCTGCCCTCGGCGCCCCTGCCGCCGCTCGTCGTCCACGACCGGCCGGAACGGCCGCAGCCCCGCCTCGACCTCGGCGAGACCGCGGAGCCGGCGTCGGGGATGACCGTGCACGTCGGCCGGGTGCGGGAGTGCCCGGTGCTCGGCGTCAAGTTCGCTCTGCTCGGCCACAACGCCGAGCGCGGCGCCGCCGGAGCCAGCATCCTCAACGCCGAGCTCGCCGTCGCGACCGGCTGGTGGTCCGCCGACTAGCTCACGGCTTGCGCGGTGCCAGCAGGTTCTGGCCGCCCTGGTGCAGCACGAGCGAGGCGGCGCGGGCGCCCTCGAGGACGAAGTCGATCTGCGCGTCGACGAGCTTGAAGAAGTAACGCACCGGCGACTCGGCGAAGAGCTCGAGCTTCTCCTGCCCGGTGGCCTGGGCGAAGAGGTGCTCGCCCTCGCGGGTCACCGCGATGTCGAAGCCCGGGGCGAGCGCGTAAACGCCGACGAGCGCGTCGAAAGCACGCGGATCGACCGCCACCTCCTTGAGCGGCGCCGGCGCCGCCTCGTCCGTGCGCAGCGAACGGAAGATCGGGCCGAAGCCCGGATCGATGCGGAGCGCGACGACCTTGCCGCCAGCGTCGCGCTCGAAACGGAGCGG
>JBGARM010000338.1:0-3744 GCA_044230215.1 Thermoanaerobaculia bacterium
CGAGCCGTGCAGGTCTTCGAGGACGAAGCGGCCCATCACCCGGCCGGCGTTCTGTCCGCTCTTGATCTTGGCGCGGGAGATCCGGGTGACCAGTCCGCCGACGGTGGCGGTGCCCTGGAAGCCGCCGCGCAGCTGATCGGTGGTGTGGGATACGAGCCGCTTGAGATGCGCCTCGAATTCGATCAGCGGATTGCCCGAGAGGTAGAAGCCGAGCGCCTCCTTCTCGAAGCGCAGCCGCTCGCTCTCGGACCAGGCTGGCACCGTCGACGGCGGCTCGGGCGGCAGCGTGCTGGCGCTGCCCGAGCCGAAGAGGTTGCTCTGTCCCGCCTCGATTTCGCGCCGCCGCCGCTGGGCCTGCTCGGCGAGGCCGGCGATCGACCCGGCGAGCGCCGCGCGATGGGTAGTACCGAGCGAATCACAGGCACCGGACTTCACCAGCGCGTCGAAGACCTTCTGGTTGACCGCCTGGGCGTCCACCTCGAGCACGAAGTGGGCGAAGCTCTTGAAGCTCCCCTGCTCCCGGCGGGCGGCGAGCACCGCCTCGCCGGCGCTCTCGCCGACGCCCTTGATCGCGCCGAGACCGAAACGGATGGCGTTGTCCACGACGGAGAAGGTCCATTCGCTCTGATTGACGTCGGGCGGCAGGATCGCAATTCCCATTTCGCGGCTCTCGCTGACGTACTTGACGATTTCGTCCGTGGCGCCCATCTCGCAGGACAGCATCGCCGCCATGAACGCCACCGGGTAGTGCGCTTTCAGATAGGCGGTCTTGTAGGCCAGCATCGCGTAGGCCACGCTGTGGCTCTTGTTGAAGCCGTAGCCGGCGAAGGGCTCGATGTACTCCCAGAGCTCCTCGGCCTTCTTCTTGGCGAAGCCTCGGGTGGCGGCGCCCGAAACGAATTTCTCCTTCTGCTTCGCCATCGCCACGGGGTCCTTCTTGCCCATCGCCTTGCGCAGCACGTCGGCCTCGCCCATGGTGAAGCCGCCGATGGTCACGGCAACCTGCATGACCTGTTCCTGATAGGCGATGACGCCGAAGGTCTCTTCGAGGATCGGCTTGGTCTCGGGCAGGATGTACTGCACCTTCTTCTTGCCCAGCTTGCGCTGGATGAACTCCTCCACCATGCCGACCGAGAGCGCACCCGGACGGTAGAGGGCGTTGAACGCCGCCAGCTCTTCGAATCTGGAGGGCTGGGCGCGGCGCAGCATGTCGCGCATGCCGCTCGACTCGAACTGGAAGATGCCGTTCGTCCGTCCGTCGCAGAACAGCCGGAACACTTCCGGGTCGTCGAGGGGGACGGCATCGAGGTCGAGGTCGATTCCCTGCATCTTGAGCGTGCGCAGGGTATCGTCGACGACGGTGACGGTCTTCAGGCCGAGGAAGTCCATCTTGAGCAGGCCCAGCCGCTCCACCGCCTTCATGTCCCACTGCGTCGTGATTTCGTCCCGGCTGGTCTTGTAGAGCGGCACCAGCTCGTCGATCGGCACCGGCGCGATGACCACTCCGGCAGCATGCACCGAGGCATGGCGCGTCAGACCTTCCAGGCGGCTGCCGATGTCGACGACCTCCTTGATCTCCGCGTCCTTGGCCACTTCGGCGACCAGGCTGTCGACCGAGCGCGCCGCCTCCGCCAGCGACTTGGTCATGTCCGGAAGCATCTTCGCCACCCGGTCCATCTTGGCGAACGGCAGGCCGAGCACACGTCCCACGTCGCGCAGCACGCCCTTCGCGGCCAGGGTGCCGAAGGTGATGATCTGCGCCACCCGGTCGCGGCCGTACTTCTCGTTGACGTACTGGATCACCTCGCCCCGCCGGCGCATGCAGAAGTCGATGTCGATGTCCGGCATGCTCACGCGATCCGGATTCAGGAAGCGCTCGAAGAGCAGGTCGTACCTCATCGGATCGATATCGGTGATGCGCAGGGCGAAGGACACCAGCGAGCCCGCGGCCGATCCTCGGCCCGGGCCGACCGGAATGCCGCTCTCGCGGGCGAAGCGGATGAAGTCCCAGACGATCATGAAGTAGCCGGGGAACCCCATCCGCTTGATCACCCCGATCTCGAACTTCAGCCGCTCGCGGTAGAGATCCATCGAGTAGCGGGAGTCGATCGTTCCCCGGCGCGCCATCTCCTCGAAGCGCTCCTCGAGGCCCGCCATCGCCCGGTGCTCGAAGAAACCCTCGATCGACTCCCCAGGCGGCAGCGGGAAGGCCGGCAGGTGGAACGTCCCCGAGGGAATTTCGACATTGCAGCGCTCGGCGATGGCGACCGTGTTGGCGATCGCCTGGCCGTCCTCCGGGAAGAGCGCCGCGAGCTCGTCTCCCGATTTCAGGTAGAACTGATCGGACGCATACTTGAGCCGGTCGGGGTCGGAACGCGCCCGCTGCGTGCCGATGCAGAGCAGGACGTCGTGCGCCACCGAGTCGCTCTGGCGCAGGTAGTGGCAGTCGTTGGTGACCACCAAACCGAGGCCCAGCTTCTTCGACATCCGCCGCAAGACCTCGTTCGCCGCCCGCTGCTCCGGAATGCCGTGATCCTGAAGCTCGAGGTAGAAGTTCTCGGGACCGAGGATCTCGGCGTATTCCCGCGCCCGCGCCTCGGCCTCGGCCTCGCGGTTGCTCAGGATGCGCTCGTTGATTTCGCCCTTGAGACAGGCCGACAGGCCGATCAACCCCTCGCTGAACTCGCGCAGGGTCTCATGGTCGATGCGCGGCTTGTAGTAGAAGCCCTGGAGGTAGGAGCGCGTGGTCAGCTTGATCAGGTTCTGGTAGCCGGTCTGGTCGCGGGCGAGAAGCACGAGATGATTGCTGCTGCCGCGGGCGGGGTTTCTGTCCGCGAGGCTCCCTTGCGCGACGTAGGCCTCGATGCCGATGATCGGTTTGATCCCGGCCTTCTTCGCCTTGTCGTAGAACTCGATCGCCCCGAAGAGGTTTCCGTGATCGGTCAGGCTGATCGCCTTCATGCCGGCGGCGGACGCCGCCTGGATCACGTCATCCAGGCGGTTCGCGCCGTCGAGCAGGCTGTACTGGCTGTGGAGGTGGAGGTGGACGAATTCGGTCATTCCAGGGGCGGTCCGGTCACTCGCGATTCGCGGCCATCCGGTTGGCCCGGTAGATGTACTCGATTCCGGAGCCCAGCGTGAGAGCGGCGACGAGATAGACGAAGAACGTCGCACCGGCCTCGAACAGTGGGCCCCGACTGGACAGCAGCACGGCGATGATCGCGATGAGCTGCGCCGCGGTGTTGATCTTGCTCAACGGGGAGGGTGGAAAGCGCGAGATCCCGACCGCCAGGTGCAGCACCAGCGCGACCCCGACGATGACCACGTCGCGGGTGATCACCAGCGCCGTCACCCAGACCGGTATCACCAAACCGATGCGCAGGCTGGGGATCGACAACATCACGTACGAGGTGACGAGAAGGAGCTTGTCGGCGAGCGGATCGAGGTAGGCGCCGAGCGCCGACTGCTGGCGCCAGAAGCGGGCGATGAACCCATCCAACGCATCGGTAACGCCCGCAATGGCGAAGATCCACAGCGCCTGCGTCGAGTCGCCATCGATGACCGAGATCACGAACCAGGGGATCAGCCCCATGCGCAGGATCGAAAGCAGGTTGGGAATCGTGAAGTTCATGCTCCCTCCAGGCGGTCGAGCGCCCGGCGAAGCATCTCGATCGCTTCGCTGCCCGAGATTCCGGAGCCGGCCAGGCACTGCACCGGATCCTCGAACAGGCCGCAGCTCGCTCC
>JBGARM010000339.1:0-3729 GCA_044230215.1 Thermoanaerobaculia bacterium
AAGGCGAGCGGCGCGTCGCTGTCCTGAGCGCCAAATTGACAGCCACGCCCGTTCGGCGTAAGGTTCGCCTCGCGCCGATTTGATGTCCGCTTGCGGGGCGCGATACAAATCCCGCTAAAGCGAGCGCAGACCCGTTCGCCGCATCGACGAACGGGTTTTGTTTTTTCAAACGTCATTGCCATGCAGCCAGACCGCAGCGAATTGCTCCGCACCCTCCTCGCCCGGCGCATCCTCATCCTCGACGGCGCCATGGGCACCGTGATCCAGCGCCACGGGCTGCAGGAGGCGGACTATCGCGGCACGCGCTTCGCCGACCATGCCAAGGAGCTGAAGGGCAACAACGACCTGCTGCTGCTGACGAAGCCCGGGGTGATCCGCGGCATCCACGCCGACTACCTCGCCGCCGGCGCCGACATCGTCGAGACCAACTCGTTCGGCTCGACGCCGCTCGTGCTCGGCGAATACGGCCTGGCGGACAAGGCGTTCGAAATCAGCCGGCTGGCAGCGGCGCTGGCGCGCGAGGCCTGCGCCGAGTTCGACGAGCCCGGCCGGATGCGCTTCGTCTGCGGCGCCATGGGCCCGACGACGCGGGCGATCTCGGTCACCGGCGGCATCACCTTCGACGAGCTGATCGAGAACTTCCGCGTCCAGGCGCTCGGCCTCTTGGCCGGCGGCGCCGACTATCTGCTGGTCGAGACCTGCCAGGACACGCGCAACATCAAGGCCGCGCTGATCGGCATCGAGGAAGCGTTCGACGTTGCGGGCTGGCGAGTGCTGGTGGCGGTCTCGGTGACCATCGAGGCGACCGGCACGATGCTCGCCGGCCAGGACGCGGAGGCGCTCGCGGTGTCGCTGCTGCACGCCGATCTCCTCTACGTCGGATTGAACTGCGCCACCGGTCCGGCGCTCATGGCCGACCATCTGCGCACCCTCTCGACGCTCTGCCGCACGCGCGTCGCCTGCGTCCCCAACGCCGGGCTGCCGGACGAGGACGGCAAGTACCGCGAAGGCCCCGAGGTCTTCCGGGAGGTCTTCGGGCGCTTCCTGGCCGAGGGTTGGCTCAACCTCGTCGGCGGCTGTTGCGGCACGACCGACAAGCATGTCGCGGTGCTCGCCGAGATCGCGCGCGAGCATCGCCCGCGGCCGATTCCGCATCACCAGCGGGCGCTGGTCTCCGGGATCGAAGCGGTCGAGCTCGAGGTGAGCAACCGGCCGCTGCTGGTCGGCGAGCGCACCAACGTTCTCGGTTCGCGGGCCTTCAAGCAGATCGTCGCCGGCGGTGACTTCGAGGCCGCCGCGGAGGTCGGGCGGGCGCAACTGCGCGCCGGGGCACAGGTTCTCGACGTCTGCCTGCAGGATCCCGATCGCGACGAGCTCGCCGACGTCGAGCGCCTCCTCGACAAGCTCGTCCGGGTCGTCAAGGCGCCGCTGATGATCGACACCACCGACGCCCGGGTCATGGAGCGCGCCCTCACCTGGTGCCAGGGTAAGTCGATCCTCAACTCGATCAATCTCGAGGACGGGCCCGGCCGGTTCGAGAAAGTGGTGGCCCTCGGCCGGCGGTTCGGCGCGGCCTATGTCGTCGGCCTGATCGACGAGAAGGGGATGGCGGTCACCGTTTCTCGCAAGCTCGAGGTCGCGCGGCGGAGCTTCCGCATACTCACCGAGGAGATGGGCGTCGCGCCCGAGGACATCTGGTGGGATCCGCTCGTCTTCCCCTGCGGCACCGGCGACGAGGCCTATCTCGGCAGCGCGTCGGCGACGATCGAGGGCGTCCGCGCGGTGAAGGCGGAGTTCCCGCTCTGCAAGACGATTCTCGGCGTGTCGAACGTCAGCTTCGGCCTGCCCGCTTCGGGTCGCGAGGTACTGAACTCGGTCTTCCTCTACCGCGCGACGCTCGCCGGCCTCGACGCCGCGATCGTCAACACCGAGCGCCTGGCCCGCTACGCCGAGATTCCCGACGACGACCGGCGGCTCGCCGAAGCGCTCGTCGATCTCGAGCTCGGCGACAAGGCGGCCGGCGAGGCGGCGGTCGCCGCCTTCACCGCGCACTTCCGCGAGCGCAGCGGGCAGAAGGGGAATGCCTCGGCGGAGAGCCGCGCGGCGCTGCCGCTCGCCGAGCGCCTGGCGCGCGCCATCGTCGAGGGGAGCAAGATCGGCCTCGAAGACGACCTGCGGACGGCGCTCGGCGAGGAGCGCTACCGCGATCCGCTGGCGATCATCAACGGCCCCCTGATGGCCGGCATGAGCGAGGTCGGGCGGCTGTTCAACGACAACAAGCTGATCGTCGCCGAGGTGCTGCAGTCGGCCGAAGTGATGAAGGCGGCGGTGAACTTCCTCGAGCCGCACATGGAGAAGACGGAATCCTCCTCGCGCGGCAAGGTGCTGCTCGCGACGGTGAAGGGGGACGTGCACGACATCGGCAAGAACCTGGTCGATATCGTGCTGTCGAACAACGGTTTCGAGGTCGTCAATCTCGGCATCAAAGTGCCGTCGGAGCAGCTGATCCAGGCGGTCGGGCAGCACCGGCCCGACGTCATCGGCCTCTCGGGGCTGCTGGTGAAGAGCGCGCAGCAGATGGTGGTGACCGCGGGAGATCTTCAGGCAGTCGGCATCGACACGCCACTCCTGGTCGGCGGGGCGGCGCTGACCCGGCGCTTCACCCACCGCAAGATCGCCGCCGCCTACGGCGGTGTCTGCACCTACGCCAAGGACGCCATGCACGGGCTGAAGCTCGTCGAACGGCTGATGGACCCGGCGAGCCGGCCGGCCCTCGAGCAGGAGATCGGCACATTGCTCGAGCAGGACAGCATCGACGTCGCGGTCGCGGCCGTCGCCGAAGGGTCCGGGCCGGCGGCACCGCGCCGGTCGGCGATCCGCCGCGACCTCGCGCCGCCGCCGCCGCCCGACCTCGACCGGCATGCGGTGACCCTCGACCTCGACGCGGTCTGGGAAGAGCTCAACCCGCAGATGCTCTACGGCAAGCATCTCGGACTGCGCGGCGTGGTCCGGAAGCTCGCCGAGGAGGGCGATCCCAAGTTCCTCAAGCTCGCGGCGGTGGTCGACGAGCTGCAGGAGGTCGCGCGCCGCGGCGGCATGCAGGCGAAAGCGGTGTGGCAGTTCTTCCCCGCGCGCGCCGACGGCAACCGGTTGACTCTGCTCGACCCGCAGACGGGCAGGGTCGCGGCCTCCTGGGAGCTGCCGCGGCAGGAGGGCAGCGATGGACTGGCGATCTCCGACTACGTGCTCGACTCGGACCATGTCGCGCTCTTCGTCACCACCGCCGGCGCCGGCGTGCGCGAACGGGTGGAGCAGTTCAAGCAGGCCGGCGACTATCTGAAGAGCCACACCTTCGCCGCGCTGGCGCTCGAGACCGCCGAGGCGGCGGCCGAGTGGCTGCACCGCAAGCTCCGCCGCGACTGGGGATTCCCCGACCCGCCGGAGACCACGCCGCAGGACCGCTCGCAGGCGCGCTACCGCGGCAAGCGCTACAGCTTCGGCTACCCCGCGTGCCCGGAGCTCGAGATGCAGGCGCAGCTCTTCTCACTCCTCGACACCTCGGCGATGGGCGTGCAGCTCACCGACGGCTTCATGATGGACCCGGAGGCGAGCGTGTCGGCGATCGTCTTCCACCACCCCGATGCGATTTATTTCTCGGTCGAGGCCGAAGAACAGCGACAGTAGGTCACTTCTTTTTTGCCGCAGCCGGCCGTGAGGGCTTTGGAACTG
>JBGARM010000033.1:0-14220 GCA_044230215.1 Thermoanaerobaculia bacterium
GCTCCGTCCCCTCTGATCGCTCCGACCGCCCCGGCCGCTCCGCCCGCTCCGATCCCGGCGGCGCCCGTCGTGCCGCCTGTCGCAGTCTCGCCGGCGCCGATTCCCGCGCCGATGGCGGCGGTACCGGTGAGCTCGCTTTCCGGATCGACGAAGGTCTCGGCGGCTCTGCAGCGGATCCGCTCGCAGCGGTTGGTGCAGTACGGCCTCCTCGGACTCGCCGGTTTGACGGTCGTCGGTCTCCTGGCGCTCTGGGCGACCGGCCGGACCGATCCGCAGGTGCCGGCGCCTGCCGGACCCACCGCCGAAGAGCAGCGCGGGCTCGATCTTCAAGCGGTGCTCGCGGGGGCCCGGCAGCGTCTCGATGCCGGCGATCTTCAGGGGGCGCTGGCCGCGCTCGCGCAGGCCCAGCAGATCGATCCGGAAAGCGCGGCGGCGCGCGCCATGCGGGCCGAGGTCGAGCGCGTGTCGCTCGACCTGTCATCGGCTGCCGAGCGTGAACAGCGGGTCTCCGAGGGCCTGATCCTGGCGCGCGAGGAGTACTCGAAACGCCGCTACGAAGCGGCGATCGCCGCGGCCAACGGCGTTCTGGCTCTGGTGCCGGACCATCCCGAGGCGGTGAAGCTCGCCGCCGACTCGACAAGCGCCTTGGCACGGCAGAAAGAGCGTGAGCGATCGCAGAAGTCGGCCCAGGCAGCGCAGGCCGCGGCCGCGAGCGTTCCGGCGCCGTCGCCTCAGCCGCCGAAGCCCGTCCCGCCGGCGGCGACGGTGCCGGTCGCCGCCGACGCAACCGTCGAGATCGATTTCTACTCCGAGCTCTCCGAGGGGGTACTGACGGTCTACTCGGGCGAGCGCCAGATCTTCCGCGAGCCGTTCAAGTTCGTCAAGAAAACCGGCTTTCTGAGCAAGGAGAAGATTCCCGGCGCCCTGAGCGCGCAACGCACTCTCCCGGCCGGGGCCGTTGCGCTGCGGGTCTACGTCACGCTGCCCGGGAAGCCGACCAAGGCGATCGCGGTCGAAGGCAATCTCGCCGGGGGCTCGAGCCGCCGTCTGGTCGTGCGGGTCGACGCCGACGGTCGCGTCGACGCCCAACTCGAATAGGAACGCCCCTCCGCCGGACGCGCCGCTGCCTCAGCTCTGCCGGGCGGAGCGCCAGAGCTCCGGCTCGGCGATCTCCCGCAACTGGCTCATCAGCTCCGCCGCCGGACCGACGGCCACTACCAGCGCCTCGTCCGGCCGAAGGTGGACCTGGGCGAGGCGCGAGAGATCCTCGGGGCGGATGGCGGCGACTTCGGCCAGGTAGCGGGCCGGAGTATCGAGAGGCAGGCCGTAGAGGGCGATCTCGCCGAGGCGGGCCGAGAGACCCTCGATCGTCTGCAGGCTGTAGGGAAAGACGCCGAGGAGGTAGTTTCGGGTCTCCTCGAGCTCGGCCGGACCGACCGCCGCGGTGCGAATCCGCCGCAGCTCACCCAGGACCTCCGCCGTCGCCCGCCCCGCCGCCGCTGTCGATACCGCCGTCGAAACGACGAACGGACCGCGGCTCTTGCGGTCGACGAAGCGGCTCGACGCGCCATAGGTGAAGCCGTGACGCTCGCGGAGGTTGAGATTGATCCGGCTGGTGAACTTGCCGCCCAGCAGGGTGTTGAGGATGCCGAGGCCGACGCGGTCGGGGTGACGGCGCGGCACGCCCAGATGGCCGATGCGGAGCTCGGTCTGCTCGGCGCCGGGGCGGTCGACGACGACGACGCGCAGGGCCTTGTCGGAGGCGCCCTCGCGTGTCGCTTCGGCGCCGCCATCCGGACCCTGCGGACCGTCGGCAGCGACGGGCGAACGCGGCGCGGGGCGGGGGTCGGGAAGCGTCGGAGCGGCGGCCGGGAAGGCCGCTTCGATGGACGCAGCGAGTCGCGCCCGGTCGAAGTCGCCGGCGACAGTCAGAGCCCCTCCCACCGGGCGGTAGTTCGCCCTGTGGAACTCGATCAGAGCTTCGCGACGCATGCCGTCGAGCGCGGCCGGGTTTCCGGCGAGCGGGTGCGCGAAAACCGTGCCGGAGTACAGATGGTGCGCGAAAGCCTCGTCGGCCACCGACGCCGGCTGGTCCGCCCGGCGTTGCAACTCGGCGAGCGTCTGCTGGCGCAACCGGTCGAGCTCCTGCTGCGGAAAGGCAGGCTCGCAGAGCAGCTCGGTCAGCAAATCGAGACCGTACTCGAGATCGGCGGCGAGCAACTGCAGGCTGAGCCGGGCGGCGTTCCAGTCCGCCGAGCAGGAGAGCGTGCCGCCGCGGCGCTCGAGCTCGGCGGCGAGCTCGGGCCCGCTGCGCCGCAGAGTGCCCTCGTCGATCATCGCCGCGGTCATCGCCGCAAGCCCCGGGCAATTCTCCGGATTGTGCTCGCCGCCGGCGTCGAGCAACAACTCGAGCTCGACGAGCGGCACTCCGGCGCGCGGCGCGACGAATACCGGCACGCCCTGTGGGGTCGCGAACCGTTCGAACGCCGGCATCGGCACGGCGCTCTCGCGGCCGGGCGCCGGCGGCCGGGAACGGTCGGGGAGCGCGCTCGGTGGCCGGCGCGAGGGGCTCACGCGCCCTCTCTTTCTGGCTCGACGACCAGAACTGCGCTGTTCTCGGCGCCGAGTCGCGTGGCGGCGAAGGCGCGCACCGCCGCGCTGTCCACCCGCTCGTAGGCCTCGGCTTCGCCAAAGGCGCGTTCGGGCGCATCGAAGTAGGTGGCGTACTGGGAGAGGAGATCCGCCCGGTGGTCGAGAGTCTGGAGCTCCGAGTAGATGCCCGCCAGGGTGCGCCGGCGGGCGCGTTCGAGCTCACCGTCCAGCGACGCGAGACCCGCTGTCGCCGGGTCGCGAGCGAGACCGTCGAGGTGCTCGCGAATGCGCGCCTCCAGACGCGCAACCTCGACGCCCGGGCGGGCTGTCGCGACGAGCAGGAAGACGCCGACCTCCTCGGTCGGATAGACATAGGCCGAGACGTCCTGGGCCAGCTGGCGGTCGACGACGAGGTCGTGCACCAACGGGCTCGACTTGCCATCGGTGAGGAGGTTGGCCGTGACGGCGGCGGTCCACCAGCCGGGCGTACCGAACGGCTCGGTACGGAAAGCGAAGTAGAGGCGGCGCAGCTGCACCCGATCGGCCATCGATTCGCGCACGGCACCGACAAGCGGCGCCAGCGGGGCATGGACCGGTGGCGGCGGTGCCGCCGGCGGCAGGCCGCCGAACCAGCGCTCGATCGCTTGCAGTGCCGCCTCCGGTTCGAAGTCGCCAGCCAGGGAGAGTACAGCGTTTCCTGGGCCGTAGTAGGTCGAGAAGAAGTCGCGGACCTCCGCGAGCGTCGCAGCCTCGATGTCCTCCATGTGCCCGATGACCGGCCAGCGATAGGGATGGCCCTCGGGGAAGAGCAGCTCGAAGAGGCGCTCCATGGCGCGGCCGTAGGGCTGGTTGTCGACCCGCTGGCGGCGCTCGTTCATCACCACCTGGCGCTGATTCTCGAGCTTCTCGGCGGTGAGTCCTGGCAGCAGATGGCCCATGCGGTCCGATTCGAGCCAGAGCGCGAGCTCGAGGTGCCGCGACGGCAGCGTCTCGTAGTAGTTCGTGCGGTCGTACCAGGTCGACCCGTTGGCCACGCCGCCGACCTCCTGAAGGTAGCGGAAGTGGTCGTTCGTGCCGACGTGCTCGCTTCCCTGGAAGAGCATGTGCTCGAAGAGGTGGGCGAAGCCGGTTCGCCCGCGCTGCTCATTCTTGGAGCCGACGTGGTACCAGATGTTGACGGCGACGAGCGGCAGGGTCGTATCGCGATGCAGCACGATCGCGAGGCCGTTTGCCAGCCGGTGGCGCGCGAGGTGCCGGCCCGACTTGGGGAGGAGGGCGGATGCTCGCGTCGCGGAGGTCAAAGAGGGCGCAGTGTAGGCAGCGACCCCGGCACTGTCAAGCCGAGGCGCGAGGGGCCGGTGGATGTGGAGGCGAGCCGGGCCCGCGCACGGGTTGACTTACGCCGCGTTACCGCCGTAGGCTGCAGGCCATGGCTTCCTACCTGACCGCACGGCAGAAAGAGATCCTCGAGTTCATCCATGCGTTCCGGCGCGAGAAGGGGGTGGCTCCGACGCATCGCGAGATCTGCGAGCGCTTCGGTTTCTCCTCCTACGGCACCGCCTACAAGCACCTCAAACTGCTCTCGGAGAAGGGCTTTCTGAAGCGCGACCGGCACCAGCGGCGCGGCATGGAGCTGCTCGACGGGGAAGGAGACAGTGCGAGCTCCGGTGTTGCCGAAAGCGCCGGCCGCGAGCTGCCGTTCCTCGGCAGGATCGCCGCTGGCAGGCCGATCGAGGCGGTCGTCGGAGATGAGACGCTGACCGTTCCGGCGGCCCTTTTTGGCGCCCGAATCGACGACCACTTCGTCCTCCAGGTCGCTGGCGAGTCGATGATCGGCGAGGGGATCCACGACGGCGACTGGGTCGTCGTCGAGCGCCGCGAGCGCGCCCAGCAGGGCGAGATGGTGGTCGCTCTGGTGGGCGACGAAGTGACGCTCAAGCGCTTCTATCCCGAAGGCGCCGTCGTACGGCTGCAGCCGTCGAACCCGGCGATGGAGCCGATCCGGGTCCAGGCGGCCGATCTGCGCATCCAGGGCATCGTCGTCGGCCTGATGCGCAAGTACTGACCTGCCGCCGGGTTCACTGCTTTCGGCGGTTTTCGGGACTAGAATGCCGCTGCCCATGCGCGACCTGGACACTCTGCTGCGGACCATGAGCGCCCGCGCGGCTTCCGACCTCCATCTGAAGCCGACACGCCCACCGTTGATCCGGATCCACGGCAAACTGGTGCCGCTCGAAGAGCCGGTGCTGACGCCGGACGAGATTCACGGCATGGTCGACTCGATCCTCGCCCCGCATCAGAAGCGCAAGCTCGAAGAGCGGATGTCGGTCGATCTGGGCTACGGTGTCCGCGGCCTGGCGCGCTTTCGCTGCAATGTCTATATCCAGCGCGGCACCATCGCGGTGGCGTTCCGGCGCATTCCCTACGAGATCCGGGATGTCGAGACGCTGAATCTGCCCTCCGTGCTGCTCGATTTCTGCGACCTGCCGATGGGCATGGTGCTGATTACCGGTCCGACCGGCAGCGGCAAGTCGACGACGCTGGCGGCGCTGATCAAGTACGTCACCAGCCGTCGCCCGGTGCACATCGTGACGATCGAAGATCCGGTCGAGTTCCTGTTCACCGACGGCGTCGCTTCGATCTCGCAGCGCGAGGTCGGGACGGATACTCCGAGCTTCCCGGAGGCGCTGCGCAACGTCATGCGCCAGGATCCGGACGTCATCATGGTCGGCGAGATGCGCGACCCGGAGACGATCGCCACCGTCATTACCGCCGCCGAAACGGGTCATCTGGTGTTCTCGACGCTGCACACCAACAGTGCGACCCAGACGGTCGACCGTATTCTCGATGCCTTCCCTCCGGATCAGCAGAATCAGGTCCGGGCGCAGGTTGCCCAGGTGCTCAAGGGCGTGGTTTCGATGAAGCTCGTGGAACGCAGCGATGGCCAAGGCCTGGTCGCCGCGCTCGAGATCCTCAAGTCCTCGCCTCGTCTGTCGCAGCTCATCGAGAAGGGGGAGACCTCGGCGCTGCTCGAAGAGGTCGAATCCTCGGTCGCTTTCTACCGCATGCAGTCGATGAACCACTCGCTGCTCGCATTGCTCGTGCACGGAGTCATCACCTACGCCGAGGCGATGAAGGAGAGCACCGATCCCGAAGACCTGTCGCTCAAGCTGCGCAAGATGTTCCCTGGCATCGAGGAGCGAGGAGGAGAGATGAATCCGTCCACCGCCGATTTTTCCGAAATTCTCATGCTGCAGCAGTACCGCAAGCTCTACGAGGAACAGGAAGAGAAGACCAAGCTGCGCATCGCCGAGAAGGACGAGCGCATTGCCGACCTCGAGGCGGCGATTTCGGCGCGCGACGCCCAGATGCGCGACTTCGACAAGCGGCTGCAGGAAGGGCACCAGGAGATGGAGCGCATGCGCGGCGACTACAATCGGCTGCGCAGCGAGGCGCAGGAGAAGATCGACAAGCTGATGGACCGCATCAAGGAGCTCAACAACCGCCTGATGGGCAACGGCGGCGGCGACGACAAGAAGTCCGGCGTCTTCCGTTGACGCCTTACCCGCCGGCGCGGCCTGCGCCGCCGGCGAGCACCAGCGCGACCGCCTCCTCCCTCACCCGCACGACGCCTTCCACCTGAGCCTGCCGGAGCCGCGCGAGCGCCGCTCCCACCGCCGGTCCGGGTCCGATCGCGAGGAGCGCCTGAACCTCGTCGCCGGAAAGCAGCGCCGGCGGCGACACGATCCACGCGCGCTCGCTCTCTGACCAGGCCAGAACGGCCGTTTCGAGATTGCGCCACTGCCCGACCTCGTCGGCGGTCGCCGCGAGCGTCGCGCGCAGGGCCAGCGCGTCGCGCCAGCCCGGTCCTGCAGCATGCAGCCAGCGGCGGCGGGCGACCTCATCGAGAGGCGGACGCCATTGCGCGGCCAACAGTGCGAGCGCGGCGTGGCAGGTGGCCCGAGTCAGCAGGCCTCTGCGCGCAAGGGCGCGCAGGCGAGACGCCGTCGACTCGTGTGACGAGGAGAAAAGCTCGGTAAATAGAGTCCAGTGCAGCGCGAGCGGCGAGTCCGGAGCTGCAGCTGGCTCGGGCGAAGGCGCGAGGGGCCTCGCGTGGCCTCGTTCCCGCCAATCATCGAGTCTCCTGGCGCTCGGGAGAGTCGACGGCGCCGCCTCGGCCGCCCCCTTACCGAAAACAAATGTTTCAAGGTCGAGAGCGTCGCACCAAACAGCGGTCGGCGCGAACTGCGGCCGTGAAAAGAGAAGATCGAGCTCGACTCTGAGGCGCTCATGCGGCATTCCGGCGAGTCCGGGCGTCGCGGCGCGCGCCGCCGCCACGGTGGCGGTATCGGCGTCGAAACCCGGGAGCGTCGTCGCCAGGCGCGCGAGGCGGAGGACCCGGACCGGGTCTTCGGCGAAGACTTCGGCGCGCGTCGCGCGCAGGCGGCGCCGGACGAGGTCGGCTTCGCCGCCGGTCGGATCGACGATCGAGCCGTCCGGCACCGAGAGCGCGATGGCGTTGACGGTGAAGTCCCGCCGCCAGAGGTCGGCCAGCAGCGCACCGCCCTCGAGGTCCCAGATGTCGATGTGATTCTCGCCTGTGACCAATCGCAAGGCCCCGAACCTCTCGCCTCCCAGGGCCACCAGGCGGGCGCCGGTCGCGGCGGCGAGGCGCTCGGCGATCTCCCGCCCGGAGTCGGCGACAACGACATCGATGTCGTGCACCGGCCGGCCGAGAGCGGCATCGCGCACCGCGCCGCCGACGAGATGGAGCGGCACGCCGGCGGCGGCCCGGTGCAGGTGGGCGACACGCGCGTCGGCGAGCAGATCGCGCCATGCGGATTTCGGGCCCGATGCGCCGTTCATCTCGATTGCGCCTTCTCGAGCTTCCTCGCTAGGATGACCACGGCACGATTATGGCGCTCTCACTCGAAGAAGTGCGGCGGGCGGCGGCGCTCGCCCGGCTCCGGCTTTCGCCGGGGGGGGAGGTGCACTACGCCCGCCAGCTAGCCCGCATCGTCGCCCACATCGACCACCTGCGCGAATTCGAGACCCTGGCAGAGGAGCCCGGCCCGCGCTCGCCAGGCGAGGCCGCCGACGTGCCGCAGCCGGATCCTCGCAGCGAGCTCTTCCTCGACAACGCCCCCGAGGTTCGCGGTCCGTTTTTTGCCGTACCGCGGATGCAGGCGGGCGGCGCCGCCGCGGACACGGACCCGCCCGATGCGTGAGCTGCTCGGACGCCCGGTAGAGGCGATCGCCGCCGCGGTTCGCGGCGGCGAAGTCTCGGCCCGGGAGATGGTTCAGTCCAGCCTCGACAGCATCGCCGAGAACGAGCCGCGTCTCGGGGCCTTTCTCGGCGTCGAAGCCGACGAGGCGCTTCACGCGGCGACGGACATCGACGCTCGGCGCCGTCGCGGCGAGCGCCTCGGGCGCCTCGCCGGCGTGCCGGTCGCCCGCAAGGACAATCTGTCGCTCTCAGGGCGCCGCACCGGCTGCGCCTCGCGCATCCTCGACGGCTACGTCTCTCCCCTGACGGCGACGGCGATCGAGCGTCTGATCGGCGAGGACGCGGTGTTCGTCGGGCGCACCAACATGGACGAGTTCGGGATGGGCTCCTCCTGCGAGAACTCCGCCTTCCAGACCACGCGCAATCCCTGGGACCTCTCGCGGGTGCCGGGAGGGTCGAGCGGCGGCTCCGCGGCGGCCGTGGCGGCGGGCGTCGTGCCGTTCGCGCTCGGGTCGGACACCGGCGGTTCGATTCGCCAGCCGGCCGCCTTCTGCGGCGTCGTCGGCGTCAAGCCGTCTTACGGCCGCGTTTCGCGCTACGGACTGGTGGCGTTCGGTTCGTCGGTGGACCAGATCGGGCCGATCTGCCGCGATGTCCGGAGCGCGGCTCTCGCGCTCGAAGTGATGGCGGGAGTGGACCCGCGCGACGCGACTTCGGCCGCCTGTGATGTGCCGGCGATGCTCGCCGAAATCGAAGGCGGGCTGGCGGGGGTGCGTATCGGCACGCTTCGCGAGGTGCCGGCCGCCGGACTCGAGCCGGCGATGGCGACCGCCTGGGAGGCGGCGCTCGCCCGACTCGAGCGGCTGGGCGCCGAGCTGGTCGAAGTTTCGGTGCCCAATGTCCCGGCGGCGATCGCGATCTACTACGTGCTCGCCAACAGCGAGGCGTCCGCCAACCTGGCGCGCTTCGACGGCGTGCGCTTCGGCCTGCGCGTTCCGGACGGCGGCCTCGAAGAGACCTACGCCGCCACCCGCACGGCCGGGTTCGGTCCCGAGGTGAAGCGACGCATCCTGCTCGGTACGTTCGCGCTCTCGGCGGGCTACTACGACGCCTACTACGGCCGGGCACGCGGTGTCCTTCTCGCCCTCGAGCGCCAGTTCCGGCGCGCCTTCGAAACCGTCGACCTGATCGCTACGCCGACCGCGCCGGGGGCGGCGTTCGCGCTCGGCGAGAAGTCCGGCGATCCGCTCGCGATGTATCTCTCCGACATCTTCACCACGCCGGCGAGCCTGGCGGGGCTGCCGGCGCTGGCCCTGCCCTGCGGCAGCGACGCCCGCGGTTTGCCTCTCTCCCTGCAGCTCATGGCGGCGCCGTTCGCCGAGGCCATGCTCTTGCGTTCGGCGCGCGCCTTCGAGCGCGACCTCGCCTGGAGCGTCGCCCCGGAATTTCACGGGGAGAGCGACGCTGACTGAGCGCGCCGTCGCCCGGCGTGCCTCCGATTCGGCTGCGGGCGAACGCCGGCGCGGACTCCGCGCCGGCGGTGCTCTCGCCCTGCTCCTCGCTTTCGCCGGGATGGCGGCGCCAGCGGCGACCGCGGCCTCCAAGACCTCGGTCGAGCGCGTACGCCTCGCCAACGGCGATCGCGCTGCCCTGGTGGACAAGCGCGACCTCTACCGCGAGACCGTGCCGAAGCCGGGCGAGGGGCTCATCACCTTCAGCCGGCGGGTGACGGGCTCGCCCAACCACGCCGCGGAGGTCGGCAAGGCGAACGGCGACGTGCGACGACTGCTTTCCGGAGTGCGCTACCGGGTGCCCTTTCGGCTGCTTCCTCCGGACGGACAGCTGGCGGTCGTCCGGGCACTGTTTCCCGGCGACAAGGCCGGCAAGGACGGCTGGCAGCACCGCACGCGCGGCGAGAGCCTGGAGAAAGTAGCCGAATGGTTCACCACCGGCCAGGACGCTCTGGCCAGCCTGCGCAAGGCGAACAGGCTGAGTCCGGGCGCCCTGCCGGCGCAGACGACGGTGCGGATCGCGAACGAGATCCTGCGCCCGCCGTTCCGCGCTTCCGGCCCGGCTCCAGCTGCGGCCCGGAGCGCGACGCCAGAGCCTGCCCAGGCGCCGTCCGCAGCGCCTGCCTCGCCCGCTCCCGCCTTTCAGGCGGTGCCCGGTCCGACCGTCTCGGCCGCTCCGCCAGGTCCTGCCGTCGCGCCCGCTGCCGACCCGGTCGCCGGTACGGCGGCGGGTGATGACGCCTTCGGCGCGGCGGCCGCTCTGCCGCCGGTCGAACCGACGATCGGCGCCGAGTCGGTCATCGTCAGGGGAGGCGGGGCCGCAGCCCGCCCGGGGGTTGCCGCTCTGCCGCCGCCGCCCGAGGTCCTGCTGCAGTACGGCGAGGACGCGCAGGGAAAGTTCGCGATCTATCCCCTGCACGCCGGCGAGGCGCTCTACTCGAGCGTCGTCATTCGCTTCACCGGGCGCCTGCACTCGGACGATGTTCGGGCGATCGCCGGCGACATCGCCCAGCGCAGCGGTATCGCGGATGTCACCAGCATCCCGATTGGATTCCCGGTGCGGATTCCGTTCGACGTCCTGCTGCCGGAGTTCCTGCCCCCGAACGATCCCCGTCGCCTCGAGTACGAGGTCGAACGCCGCCTGAGCGGCCAGTACAGGAACGAAGTTCAGGCGCGCGGGCTCGACGGCGTGACCGTGGTCCTCGATGCCGGCCACGGCGGCATCGACGTCGGCGCTTCGATGGCCGGGGTCTGGGAGAGTCTCTACGTCTACGACATCGCCCTGCGGGTCAAGAAGACTCTCGAGACCGAGACCCGGGCGAAAGTCGTCATGACCACCCGCGATGGCGCAGCCTGGACCATCGCCGACCGCGACGTCCTGCCGTTCTCGCGCGGCCACGCGGTGCTCACGACGCCGCCGTTCCCGATCACCGACACCGTCATCGGAGTCAATCTGCGCTGGTATCTCGCCAACAGCCAATACCGCCAGGCCAAAGCGAACGGCTCGAGCTCCGACAAGGTGGTCTTCATCTCGATCCACGCCGACTCGTTGCACCCGACCCTGCGCGGCGCCACCGCCTACATTCCGGACGCCGCCGGCACGGCTGGAACGACGCGCAAGAACGGGACGGCTTTCACGGCGCGCAAGGAGGTCCGCGAACAGCCGCAGGTGCAATTCTCGTTGCAGGAACGCCAGCGCAGCGAAGGCCTGTCACGCGATCTGGCCGAGCGCATCATTGGCGCCTTCAGGAAGGCGAGCCTGGGAATTCATCCGTTCAACCCGGTGCGGGACCGGATCTTCCGCGGCCGCCGCGCCTGGGTGCCGGCGGTGCTGCGCTACAACGCCATTCCGGCGAAGCTCCTACTCGAGGTCTGCAACCTGGCCAATCTGGAGGACCGGACGCTGCTCACCACCCGCGCCTTCAGGCAGCGCGTCGCGGGCTCGGTGGTCGACGGGCTGCTGAGCTACTTCGGCGCGCCACGCTAGAGCGGGCGCGCCCGGCGGCTAGCGGGCGACCCAGCGTTCGATGCGCGACAGAGAGTAGAGCTCGTCGCCGATCTGCAGCGTCTCTCCCACCCGCTTCCCGAGGAGCTGCTTGCCGAGCTCGGATTCGTAGGAGACGACGCCGCTCTCCGGCCGACTCTCCCAGGGGCCGAGCACGGCGAGCTCGCGCACGTTGCCGTTCGGGGCGAGCAGGATCAGGCGCGCGCCGATACGAGTCTCGGTGAGGTCGAGGTTGTCGAAGTCGATCGGCCGCGCCCGCCCGAGGTCGCGATGCAGGGCAGCCAGACGGGAGTTGAGGTATTCGTGCCGCTCGCGCGCCGACTTGTACTCGAAGTTCTCCCGCAGGTCGCCCATTGCCCGCGCCTCTTCGATCGCCTTGCGATTGGCCGGAATCTCGACTTCGGCCAGGCGCTTCATCTCGAGCCGCTTCGCCGCGATCGACTCGGCGCTGGCGTAGAGCGCATGGCCGGTCTCTTCGCGCAAGGTGGGGAAGCGCATCAGGAGCCCGTTCTTCAGCGGCTCCTTCTGGAACGAATCGAGTGCGTTGGTGCGGGTGATCGCCTCCAGGGCCGTCGTCGCCTGCTCGAGCGTGAGCTGCGCGAAGAGTCTGGGCAGCGTGCCTCCGGAGTCGGCGAGCGCGCGCAGCCGGCTCTTGAAAGGCCCGAAGTCGTCGCTCGCCAGCGCGGCGAGAATCTGCTGGGCGAGGCGCAAGGGGTTGCGGCCGCGCAGGGTCTCGTCGTCGGCAGCGCGTTCGGCGAGCCAGGTGAAGACGGCCGGTCCCTTGCGCGGCTGCGAAAGGACATCGTCGAGCAGGCGGTCGAGGTCCGCCGGGGCTTCCTTGCCGATGGATGTGGCGAGCAGGTTCAGCACTCTGGGGTCGGATTCGCGCAAGAGCTGGTCGCGATAGAGGGACGGCCAGTCGTCGCGCCGCTCCCGGAGCATCGTCAGGGCGCGCTCGCGGAGCATACGGTCGTCGAGGCCGGTGAGGAGCTTGCGCGCGTCGGAAGTCGAGCTGAGCAGCTCCTCGACCGACCAGGAGAGGTCGGCGGGAAGATATCCGGCGCGCTCGAGGGCGAACCAGGTCTCGAAAGCAAAGGCCGGTTCGCTCTCCCGGCGTTCGCCCGCGAGACGCCCGAGGACTCCGGCCATGAGCCTGGCGAGCGCCGGGTCGCGCTCGGCGTTGCGACGGAAGAGGTCGAGCTTCTCCCGCGGCGTCGCTTTCTCGAACGACTTCTTGACCGAGGCGAGCGCTCCGGCCGTCGAGCTCTCCCAGCGGTAGAGCTGGCGACCGCCGGTGCTGGCCATGATCTGCGGATGCTTGCGCGCGGTGTTCCACCAGGATGTCCACTGCGCCTCGGAGACGATGCCGGCGAGCGTGTCGCGGATCTCGGCGCCGAGGAGGGGGCGGCCCGCCGCTTCGAGCACGGCGCGCAGGAGCTCCGCGGGCTGTTCGTCGCGCAGTTTGGCGAGGCCCTCGGGGTCTTCGAGCTTGCGCCGCAGGAGATGTCCGGGGGGCAGCGGCGTCAACATCTTGGCCGCCGCGCGGAAGCCGACGGTCACGCCGCTCATGCGCTCGAAGTCGATCTTCAGCGTCTCCAGCGGGAGGTTCACTTCGACGACGCGTCCGACGCCCTGGTTGGCCATCGCCACGACTTCGCCGACATCGTAGAGCAGCAGGCTCTGGAGCCGGGTGACCTTGTCCCAGATCTTCTTCGGTTCGTCGGCGGGCTTGTGCAGCCCGACGTACTCGAGAATCGCCTTGAAGTTCGGTTTCGCCGACCAGATGCCCTCGAGCGTCGCGAGAATCTCGCGCTGCAGCTTGTTCGGCTTCAGAACCAGCAGGCCCGCCCGCCGGAGAAGCTCGAGCCGGGTAGGGTGGAGGCCGCGGCTCTTGAGCTCGGCGTCGTAGAGTTCGAGGAGCCCGCGGGCCCGGTCCTCCTCTTCGTTGGCTACCAGCGCCTGGGCGAGGTCGAGAAAGGAGTCGAGATCTTCCGGTTCGGCTTCGACTGCGGCGATCCAGTCGTCTTCTAGGCTCGCCGTGGAGCCCGGGGCCCGGTATTCTTCGATCGAGCGTGGTGTCATGTGCGGTTCACCTTATCAGAGGGGTCGGGGGACGAGAGGGATGGCTCAGGGTGGCTGAGGGGCAGGGGGGCGATCTTTCCCGACTGCTGCGGGAGGGCAACGAGAGCGAGCTCGACCTCCTGCTCACCGACCGGCTCGAAGAGATCGAACCGGCCGAGGCCCGGCAGCTCTTCCGGAATCCATTCCTGACCGGCGTCCACATCGAGCGGGTGTTGGCGTCGAATCGCCTGCTTTCCGCCTATGAGGTCCGCATGGAGGCGGCGCGGCATCCGCGGACCTCCCGGCTCATCGCCCTGCGCTTCATTCCCGGACTCTACTGGGCCGACCTGGTGCGCCTCGGGCTCGACATGCGGCTGCATCCGACCGTCCGTCGGGCGGCCGAAACTCGCCTCGTCGAGCGTCTTCCCGTGCTCGCGGTCGGCGAGAAGATGGCCATCGCCCGGAGCGCTCCTCCGGGAGTCCTTCAGGCGCTGCGCAACGACCCGACTCCGCGGGTCATCGCGGCGCTCCTCGAGAACCCCCGGCTCACCGAGGGCCTCCTCCTGCCGCTCGTCGCCTCGGAAGGCGCCCTGCCGTCCGTTCTCGCAGTCATCGCCGGCAACCCGAAGTGGAGCGTGCGTTATCCGATTCGTCTGGCGCTCTGTCAGAACACCCGCACTCCGCTCGACCGCGTCCTGATCCTGTTGCCGCTGCTCAAGCGCGGCGATCTGTGCAGCGTGGCCGCGAATCCGCACCTGCGGCTGCCGGTGCGCCGCCGGGCGCAGCTCCTGGCTCGCGGCGGCCAGGAACTGCGAATTTGACCG
>JBGARM010000340.1:0-3725 GCA_044230215.1 Thermoanaerobaculia bacterium
GCCGGCACGGTTCCGACCGTCAACTACGACGTCGAGGAAGCGACACCCGAACCCATCGTCGGCGTGGACGCCGACTACCTCGACGCCAACTCCAAGCAGACCGGCGAGGGCCGATTCATCAACGAGACCGATGTGCGGCGCTCGGCGGATGTGATCGTCATCGGCTTCGATATCGCCGACGCGATCTTTCCGTACGTCGATCCGATCGGCAAGTGGGTACAGTTCGGCGGCCGGCGCTACGAGGTCGTGGGCGTGATGGAAGAGCAGGGCGCGACGATGTTCGAGTCCACGGACGCCCACGTCTACCTGCCGATCACCACCTTCGACCAGGCCTTCCCCTGGGTCGAGAAGGACGGCAATGGAGTCAATATCGCGACCGTACCGAAGAACCCCCAGCTGACCGCGCAGGTGGTCGAGGAGGGCACGAACGTCCTTCGTCTGCGCCGTGGCGTGCCGTTCAACAAGCCGAACGACTTCGGCATCATGACTCCGGACAAGCTGATCGGGAACTTCCAGGCGGTCACCGGCGGCGTCGCCCTCACCATGCTGCTGATCGCCTCGATCTCGCTCCTCGTCGGCGGCGTCGGGGTGATGAACATCATGCTGGTCTCGGTCACCGAGCGCACCAAGGAGATCGGCCTGCGGAAGGCCCTGGGCGCCATCCGTCAGGACATCCTCACCCAGTTCCTGATCGAGGCGGTGACCCTCTCGGCCGTCGGCGGCGTCATCGGCGTGGCCGTGGGGCTGGGCATCGCTCTGCTGGTGCGCACTTTCTCGCCGCTCGCCGCCGCCGCCCCGTTCTGGTCGATCGCCGTCGGCCTCGGGGTGTCGATGACCGTCGGCCTGGTCTTCGGCATCTTCCCCGCCTATCGCGCCGCCAAGCTCGACCCGATCGACGCGCTGCGCTACGAGTAGGTCGTCAACTGCGCGGTTGGGGGCATATTGCGGCCGATCGGAGACGTCGACGACCCCTGGCTGTTACAGCCGCAATGTGTCCCCTGCCGCGTTCGGCAGCGGTGGTCGGGTCACTCCGGCACTCGGGGATTCAGGGCCGGCGTCTATTGAGGCTGGCCACCGACCCTGAATCCCCGAGCACCGGAGCGCCCCTGCGAAACGCGGCAAGAAGCTTCTCTCTCAGCTGTCCCGACGAGGGGTGGCCGGACCGAGGGCTCCCATGGGCGCGGAGCGCTTCTTCAGCGAGCACCCATGGGAGACGGGCCGGACAGGACCCCGAGCAGGCATCCCAAGAGGCTCCGACCGCACCGTAGCGGGCAACGGCTACTTCAACTGGTGGTACGAGTCCGGATCCTGCCTGGCGAGCTCGGTGAGCGCCACGAAGTCGGGATCGCGATGGTAGGCGGCGAAGGCGATGTCGTCGCGCGCCTCCTGCATCTCGCGCGTGCGCACGGGGTCGAAGCGCTCGTACTGGTAGAAGTGCCGCGCCAGGAGCTCGAGCGCCTTCTCCTTCTTTCCGAGCTGCGCCCAGATCGCCGCCAGGTTGTACGACGCCTCGAGCACCGGCTCGTTCACCTGCGCAATCCTCTGCGCTTCGTCCGGCTTGCCCTGGCCGACGAGATAGGTGGCGGCGAAGATCCGGTTGTAGAGGTCGTCTGGCGCCAGAGCCAGGGCCTGCTCGACGTAGCCCCAGGCCTTGTCGAATTTCCCCTCCGAGTTCCAGTAGACCGCCAGGTTGCGGAAAGTGAGCGGCAGCGGGAATTCGGCGAGCGAGGCTTCGAACATCGCCACGCCGCGCTGGAACTCGCCGGCGTGGATCGTCATCTTGCCCAGGCCATGGAGCGCGACGGCGCGCGAGATCGCGTCGGCAGGGCGGGCCAGGATCTCCTCGAAGAGGGCACGCGCCAGCTGCCAGTCGCCAGTGTGGTGACGGTGGAACTCGGCGAGGAAGCGCGTCGCCACCGGATCGGCGGGATCGGCGGCGTGAGCCTGTTCGTACGAACGCCGGGCGTCGTCGATCCGCAGCTCGAACTCGGCGCGCAGGCCGGCGCCGAGGAGCGAGCTCATCTCTGCGGACCTTTCCGGCGAAACGTCGGGCTCCGCGAGATCGAGCGCGGCGTCGTCGTCTTCCACCGGCCGGCCGAGCCGCTTGAGCGCCTTCTGCGCCTTGCGCGCCGAGGCCGGGAAGAGGCAGCGCTGGGCGAAGATCTCCTGGTAAAGGCCCACTGCGGCCTCGACCTCGCCGGTCTTCTCCTTCGCCGCCGCCTCGTCGAGACGCGCTTCGGCCACCGCCCGCCGCCGATCGAGCTCGCTGCGCAGCAGCCGCTCGAGCGAGCTCACCCGCAACTGCCCCTTCTCCGGCGCGAGGCGGGCCAGCTCGACGCCATCGAGGCCAACGAGGAGCGCCGTCGCCGTGCCGTCCATGGCGCCGTATCTGAGGCGCAAGGCGGCGGCGTCCGAGGGCACGATCCAGAAGCCGGTGCAGGGGGCGATCGTGACGGTGAGATAGCGCGACTCGAGAAGTTGCGAGCCGCGGGCCTCGTCGCGCGACACCGGGAACCAGAGCACGGCGAGCCCCGAGGGTCCGGGAGCGGGCGCCGCCTGGGGGTCCAGCACCTTCCACGGCACCCGGTAGACCTCGGCCTCGCCGATGCCGCCGGAGGAGACTCCGCCCATGCCGCCGCCGCCGCCGCCGCCGCAGGTCGCCTGGGCCGGAGCGTGCGCGAGCAGAAGCAGGAGAAGCGCGAAGGCGGCGATCGGTCGGCGCATGAGTTTCTCCGGCTATCGGGTGAGGGGATTCGCGCTTTCGGCATCGATGCCGAGCTCGCGCACGGCCAGGGCCGCGACGTGGCGTGAGATCTCGCCGCGCCGCGCGAGCTCCGAAAGCGCGGCGAGCGCGACGTGCGCGGCGTCGATGCCGAAGAAGCGCCGCAGCTCCTCGCGCGTCTCGCTGCGGCCGAAGCCGTCGGTGCCGAGCGGCAACAGACCCTGCGGCACCCAGCGGGCGATCTGGTCGGGGACGAGCTTCATGAAGTCGGAGACCGCGACCACCGGCCCGCTGGTCGCGCCGAGCAGGCTGGTGACCCACGGAATCCGCGGCTCCTCGCCGGGATGCAGGAGGTTCCAGCGCTCGCATTCGAGCGCTTCGCGGCGCAGCTCCTTGTAGGAGGTCGCGCTCCAGACGTCGGCCGCGACGCCGTAGCGCTCGGCGAGAATCTCCTGCGCGCGCAGCGCCTCGCCGAGGATCGAACCGGATCCGAGCAGCTGCACCCGGGGGCGCTCCGCCGGGAGCTCGGAGGGTGCGAAGAGGTAGAGCCCCTTGAGAATCCCCTCTGCCGCGCCTTCGGGCATCGGCGGCATGAGGTAATTCTCGTTGTAGAGCGTGAGGTAGTAGAAGATGTCCTCGCGCTGCTCGTACATGCGGCGCAGACCCTCTTCGATGATCACCGCGAGCTCGAAGGCGTAGGCGGGGTCGTAGGCGACGAGGTTCGGAACGGTCGAGGCGAGGACGTGGCTGTGGCCGTCCTCGTGCTGCAGTCCCTCGCCGTTCAGGGTCGTCCGTCCGGCGGTCGCGCCGAGCAGGAAGCCGCGCCCGCGCTGGTCGCCGAACGCCCAGATCTGGTCACCGATGCGCTGGAAGCCGAACATCGAGTAGAAGATGAAGAACGGGATCATGTCGAGGCCGTGGGTCGCGTACGCCGTGCCGGCGGCGGTGAAGGAAGCCATCGAGCCGGCCTCGGTGATCCCCTCCTCGAGGATCTGGCCGTCCT
>JBGARM010000341.1:0-3711 GCA_044230215.1 Thermoanaerobaculia bacterium
GGGCCCCTCTCCTCCCATCTCGCCCCCTCCGGTGCTCGGAGTCCGCTCGCCGTCACCGTTCTTGCGGCGCTCGCGGGCGGGGCGATGTGGGGCTCCTGCTTCTCGGATCGTCCATTCCTGCCGCTGTGCCTCGTCGGTCTGGTTCCGCTCTTCCTTCTCCTGGGGCAGCCGCGCGCCTGGCTCCTCGGCTGGCTGCACGGCATCGCCACCTGGTTCGTGGCGATGTTCTGGCTGCTCGACACGCTCACGACTTATGGCGCGATCGAGGGCTGGCTGGCGGGGTTGCTGCTGCTCGGACTGGCCGCCTTTCTCGGGCTCTACCACGCGGCCTTCGCGGTATTGGGCAGCCGCCTTTGGCGGCGCGGCAGCCTCGTCGCGCTCGCCGGCCTGCCGGCGCTCTGGGTCCTGCTCGAGGTGCTGCGTGGCGTGGCGTTTTCGGGCTTTCCGTGGAATCTCGCGGCCTACGCCTGGACGGAGGTGCCGGGGGCGCTTCGCCTCTCGGCCTGGGTAGGGGCCTGGGGAGTCTCGTACCTCGTCGTCGGCGTGAGCCTTGGAGTGTCGCGCGCCATCGCCACCCGCCGCTGGCAGACCGCGGCGCTCGCCCTCCTGCTGCCGGCGGTCCTGCTGCCGATCGGCGGGCGTTGGGCCGCGGGAGCGATCGCCGACCGGGCGGCGGGGGAGCCGCAGTCGCCGGTCCGACGCGCGGTCATCGTCCAGCCCGACACGCCCAACCAGGTCGCTTTCGATCGCGAGCGCTTCGAGAGCGACTATGCGCGCCTCCTGGCCCTCACCGGCGAGGCCTGCCGGCCGGGGACGCTGGTGCTCTGGCCGGAGAGCGCCGCCTGGCCGATGCTCTATGGGCGCGATCCGCGCCTCGAGGCCGATCTCGCCGGCTTCACCGCCCGGGGATGCTCGGTGCTGCTCAATTCGGCCACCGAGGACGGGCTGAAGGACGGGCGCTATTTCAATTCGGCCCTGCTCCTCGCGCCGGGCCGGGAGCCCGAGCGCTACGACAAGCGCCATCTGGTGCCGTTCGGCGAGTATGTGCCGCTCGCCAATGTGTTCTCCTTCATCTCGAGTCTGGCGCGAAACGCCGGCGACTTCTCGCCGGCGACCGAGCTGCGGCTGCTCGACTGGGAGGGGGAGCGGCTCGGGCCGGCGATCTGCTACGAGGTGGTCTTCGCCAGCGAGGTCGCCGAGCTCACCCGCGCCGGCGCGACGGTCCTCGTCAGCATGACGAACGACGCCTGGTATGGCGATACCGCGGCGCCGTGGCAGCATCTGCGCGCCGCCCGGTTCCGCGCGGCGGAGAATCGCCGCTGGCTGTTGCGTGCCGCGATCACCGGCGTCTCCGCAGTGATCGGCCCGGACGGCGCCCTGCGGTTCCGCATGGGCGTCGGCGAGGAGGGCCTCCTGCCGGCGCTCTTCCAGGGGCGCACCGACATCACCCCGTTCGCCCGCGCCCCCTGGGTCGTGCCGGCGCTCTGTCTGGCCCTCCTGGCCGTCGCACTCGGCCGCCGCCCGGGCCGCTGATACGGCGCGCAGGTCGACCTCAGGTCGAGCGCTTGATATCCTCGTCGGCCTCATGCTCGCCTCCGAACTGCAGCAGCGCCTCGGCCACCTGAGCGAAGAGCTCGCGACGATCCGGGGGTATCTTTGAAGAAGCCGGCGTCGAAGAACAGCTGAAGGACATCGACCGGCAGATGGAGATGCCGGGTTTCTGGGACAAGCCGACCGAATCGGCCGGCCTGATGCAGAAGCGCCGGCAGATCGAGCGCAAGGTGGCGAACTTGAAGTCGCTGCGCTCCGACGCCGACGAGATCGCCACCTGGCAGGAGCTCTTGGGAAGCGCCGGCGAGGCCGATCCCGACGCTCTCGCCTTCGTGCTGCGCCTCGAGAAGGAAGTGGCCGCGCTCGACCTTCAGCTCAAGCTCTCCGGCCCGGACGACGACAAGAACGCCCTGATGGCGATCAACGCCGGCGCTGGCGGCACCGAGTCGCAGGACTGGGCGTCGATGCTGCTGCGCATGTACGTGCGCTGGGCGGAGAAGCAGGGCTACACGCTCGAGCTCATGGACCAGCAGGACGGCGAAGAGGCCGGCATCAAGAGCGCGACGTTCGCGGTGCGCGGGGCGAATGCGTTCGGTTATCTCAACGGCGAGAACGGCGTCCACCGGCTGGTGCGGATCAGCCCGTTCGACTCGCAGGCGCGGCGCCACACCTCGTTCGCTTCGGTCTACGTCTACCCGGAGGTCGACGACACGATCGAGATCGAGATCAACGACAAGGACCTGCGCGTCGACACCTTCCGTTCCTCCGGCGCCGGCGGCCAGCACGTCAACAAGACCGACTCGGCGATCCGCATCACCCATCTGCCGACCAACATCGTCGTGCAGTGCCAGAACGAGCGCAGCCAGATCAAGAACCGCGCCCAGGCGATGAAGATGCTGCGCGCCCGGCTCTACGACCTCGAGTTGAAGAAGCGCAAGGCCGAGCAGGACAAGGTCGAAGGGGCCAAGATGGACAATGCCTGGGGCAGCCAGATCCGCAGCTACGTCCTGCAGCCTTACCGCATGGTCAAGGACCACCGCACCGGCGAGACGGTCGGCGACGCCGACGGCGTCCTCGACGGCGCCATCGACCCCTTCCTCGAAGCCTGGCTCAAGGGCAGGATTGCCGCCCCCGGCGAGGCCGACGACTCCCTCTAGGGCTGGGGCGCGCCCGCCCGGCGAAACGGCAGGCGCGCCGCGGGGCCGGTGCTAGTCTCACCCGGGTTTCGCCATGCATATTCCCGACGGTTACCTCAGCCCCTCGACCTGCGCCGCGCTCTATGCCGCGGTGCTGCCGTTCTGGGGGGCGGCTCTCCGGCGGGTGAAGGCGCTCCTCGCTACGCGATTCGTGCCGCTGGTGTCGCTCTTTGCCGCCTTCTCGTTCGTCCTCATGATGTTCAACCTGCCGCTCCCCGGCGGCACGACCGGCCATGCCGTCGGCATCGCGATGGCGGCAATCGTCCTCGGTCCGTGGGGCGCGACGATCGCCATCTCGGTGGCGCTCGCCATTCAGGCGCTGCTCTTCGGCGATGGCGGGATCCTGGCGCTCGGCGCCAACTGCTTCAACATGGCGGTGGCCGGCGCCTGGACGGCGGCGGCGGTCTACCGGCTGATTGCCGGGCGCTCGCCGATCGATGCGCGCCGCCGCGTGGTCGCCGGCGGCCTGGCGGGCTATTGCGCGATCAACGTCGCGGCGCTGCTCACCGCCTTCGAGCTCGGCCTCCAGCCGCTGCTCTTCCACGACGCGACCGGCGCCGCGCTCTACGCCCCCTATCCGCTCGCGGTCGCGCTGCCGGCGATGATGCTCGGGCATCTGACGATTGCCGGTCTCGCCGAGGCGCTGCTCACCGCCGGGGTGGTGCGCTACCTCCAGCAGAGCGAACGAGCGCTGCTCGAATTCGGCGCGTCGGGAATCCGATCGGCGACGCCGGTGGCTGCAGCCTCGTCGCGCGGCCTCTGGGCGACGCTCGGTATCCTGCTGGTGCTCTCGCCGCTGGGGCTCCTCGCCGCCGGCAGCGCCTGGGGGGAGTGGAGCCCGGCGGAGCTCGCCGATCCCGCTGCCCGTGGGGAAATCGCGGCGGCGAGCGGGGGAGTTGCACCGCCGGCGCTGGTCCCGAGCGGACTCGCGCGACTCCCGGCCGTCTGGACCGCGCCGCTCCCG
>JBGARM010000342.1:0-3680 GCA_044230215.1 Thermoanaerobaculia bacterium
AACTCGAGGTTGCCCGCGACGGCGGCGAGGGGGTTGTTGATCTCGTGCGCCACGCCCGCGGCGAGCTGGCCGATCGTCGCCATCTTCTCGGCGTGGACGAGCTCGCGCGTCCGCTCGCGCAGGCGGGCGAGCGCCGCTTGCCACTCGGGGCCGCCGCACGCCTGCCGCGCCCGCGCGATCGTCGCCTCGATGGCCACGCGGTCGCCGGCGCAGTAGAAAGGGTAATCGTCCCCCAGCAGCTCGACCGCCGCGGCATCGCGCATCGTGACCAGCACCGCGCCGCAGGCGGCGGCGTTCGCCACCTCCGAACCCGGCTGGTAGAGCTCGGCGGGACCGGGACGGCGCAGGGAGAGGTGACAGTTGAACTGAGCGGCGTGGCGTAGCGGATGGCTGTCGATGAACGCGACACCGCGCAGCCCGCCGAAGTGCTCGCCGGCGGCGCTCGCGCCGAACAGGCGGCGCGAAACTCTCCCTCCGCCACGGTGTGCGGCGCGAGACCGGGCTCCGCTTCGTCGTAGATCACGCGACTCGTCCAGCGCGGCCGATCGAGATCCTTCCGCTGACGCCCGTTGCGAAAGATGGCGCCGTCGACGAGACGCGCACCGCCGGGGAATCGCGGCCCGGCCGCCGGACCGCGCACGTCGAGCAGAATCCGGTTGCCCGCCATGCGGCCGCGCAGGAGAGCACCCGCGGCGGTCTCGCCGGTGAACACCAGGATCGCGTCGCGCACGCCGCGCAGCTCGCTCGCCGCGAGCGCGCGGCAGCTCCGCCCGCGACCCGAGAGCGCCGCCGCGAGCGCGACCAGCCGGGGCGGCGCCTCTCCGGCCGCGCCCGGGTGAACGAAGACCACCGCTCGCGCGGCGGCGCCCGACTGCGTGCGCGACGTCCCGGCGGCGCTCATGCCCGGGGTCCCCGCACGACGGCGAGCCAACCCTTGAGGTACTCGCCCTGGGGATGGAAGACCGACACCGGATGATCGACGGCGGCGGCGAGCGGCGCGAGCAGCGCGAGGTCGACGCGCGCCTCCACCGCCGCGGCGAAGAGAATCTGCCGGAAGAGCTTGCTGTCGATCGCCCCGCTGCAGCTGAAGGTGAGCAGCAGCCCGCCGGGAGCGAGACGCCCGAGCGCCAGCCGGTTCAGGTCCTTGTAGGCGCGCGCCGCCTTGTCGAGATGCGTGCGACGCTTGGCGAGCGGCGGCGGATCGCAGATCACCAGGTCATAGCTCTCTTTGCGCTGGCGCAGATCCTCGAACACGTCGGCGGTGACGAACTCGGTGCGCCCGGGATCGAGATGATTCTCGATCACCAGCCGTTTGCCCAGACCGTGCAGGCGGCCGGCCGACTCGACCGCGGTCACGGTGCGGGCGCGGCCACGCAGCGCATAGAGCGAAAACGCGCCGCTGTGGGAAAAGAGGTCGAGCACGCGGCGATCGCGGGCGTGGCTCTCGACGAGGCGGCGGTTGTCGCGCTGATCGCAGTAGAAGCCCGTCTTCTGACCCCCCTCGAGCTCGGCGACGAAACGCAGGCCGCTCTCCTCGAAGGCCGCTTCTCTCGGCAGCGGCCCGGCGATCGTTTCTGCGACGAGCGGCAGTCCCTCTTCGCGGCGGGCCGCGAGGTCGCCTGAATGCAGGATGGGCGATCCGGGAAAGACCCGCGCCAGCGCTTCGTAGGCCGCGCCGCGCAGCTTTTCGAGGCCGGCAGAAGTGATCTGGCTGACCAGCACCTCGCCGAACCGATCGACGGTCCAGCCGGGCAGACCGTCCCCCTCCGCGTTGAGCAGCCGGTAGCCGGTGGTCCCGGCCGGCAGGAGGCGCTGGCGCCACCCGTCGGCGGCGCGCAGCTGGCGCTCGAAATAGTCGGCGTCGACCCGCGCTCCCGCCGGGCCGCGCAGCGGGTCGCCGGCCAGCATGCGCACGCGAATCTGCGACGCGGCGCTGTAGAAGCCGGAGCCGAGTCTTCCGCCTTCGCCGTCGAAGACTTCGGCGACCGCCGCCGCGCGGTCGCCGATCTCGGACTGGATGGCGCCCGAAAAGACCCAGGGATGACCGTCGCGGATCGGGCGCTCGCGACCCGGACTGAGGGTGACCCGCATGACGACTTCAGAGAGCTCAGTTCAGAGAGCTCACTTCAGATAGCTCAGCATCTCTTTGGCCGTCGCCGCGTCGGCGTCGCCGGACTCCGCCACGGCGATGAACGCCTCGAGATGCTCCTTCGCTTTCTTGTTCTCGCCCTGGCTGATGTAACACATGCCGAGCATGTAGTGGGTCTTGCCGTAGGACGGATCGGCGGCGAGCGACTGCTCGAAGAGCTTCAGGGCCGCAGCCATGGAGCCGCCGTTGTACTCGCGGACGCCCTGGTTGAAGAGGTCGATCGCAGCTGCTTTCGGGTCGAGCGCGGCGAGCGCCGCCGACGCCTCCTTGGCCCGCGCCGTATTGCCGAGCGCGGTGTTGGCCTCGACCGCGACGCGCAGCGCTCGCGTGTCCTTCGGATCCAGCGCGAGCGCCTTGTCGGCCGCCGCTGCGGCGCCGGAGAAATCCTTGTCGGCGTAGAGCATGCCGGCGAGCGCCGAGTGAGCGACCGTGAGCTGGGGGTTGAGCGCCGCCGCCTCGACCATCTTCTTCTTGGCGGTCTCCATGTCGCCCATCTGCGACGCTTCGGCGCCTTCGTTATAGGCCGCGACCGCCTTCTCCTCCGGGGTCAGCTCCTGCGGCACCGCGACCGCTCCGCCGCGCTTGATCGCCTCGGCGTTGGAGAGCATCTGGAAGTCGCGGCGGTCGTTCGATCCGATCGGCACCTTGAGATCCTGCTCCATCGTCTGATAGCCGACCTTCTCGTACTTGTAGTGGTAGCTCTTGGTGGCGTCGATGACCGTCACCGCCCAGTTGCCCTTGGCGTCGGTCGTGGTCTCGAGCCTGAACGTCGAAACATCCGGACAGGTGACCGTGACCTGGATACCGCCGATGGGCTTCCTCGTCGGTGATGGTGCCGTAGAGACGAGCCTGGTTGAGGGCCTGCACCGCCGAGGCGCCCCACAGTCCGAACAGGACGACGGCGAGCGACCAGCGCGAGGAGTTGCGGGTTTGGGACATTTTTCATCCTCCGGCGCGCCGCCGCCCCCCGGTCCACCATCCTGCCGGCCGGATGCCGGGCGCGACGCTAGATCGCATTCTACTGCGTGCGCCCCCCGCCGACGCCTATACTTCCCCCGAATGACGATCCTCGCCTTCGTCCTGCCGGAGGGCGCCGGCGCCGCGGAAGCGGCTTCGGCCTCCGTGAGCCCCTGGCTCGGCCTCGCCCTGGGCCTGCTGCTGGTCGCGCTCAACGGCTTCTTCGTCGCCGCCGAGTTCGCGCTGGTCAAAGTGCGGCCAACCCAGCTCGACCCGCTCGCCCAGGCGGGAAGCCGCCGGGCGAAGCTCGCGCGCCACCAGCTGGCCCATCTCGACGCCTACCTCTCCGCCTCCCAGTTGGGCATCACTCTCGCGAGCCTTGCGCTCGGCTGGGTGGGTGAGCCCGCCTTCAGCTGGATCGTGGCGCCGCTCCTGCGGCGGATTCCCGGGGTCACCGACGCCCTGGTGCATTCGGTGAGTCTGACGATCGCCTTCGTCTGCATCACCGTGCTGCACATCGTCATCGGCGAGCAGGCGCCCAAGTCGTTCGCGTTCCCCCGCCCCCAACCGACCG
>JBGARM010000343.1:0-3666 GCA_044230215.1 Thermoanaerobaculia bacterium
GAAGAGCACCGAGAAGGCGTCGCGGAACGGCAGCGACTCCTCCCCGGCGCGATGCGCGAGCGCCGACTCGCGCAGCATCATGCCGGCGAAGAACGCCCCGAGCGCGAAAGAGACGCCGAAGATCGCCGACGAGGCGTAAGCGATGCCGACCGCGGCGGCCATGACGCAGAGAGTGAAGAGCTCGCGCGAGCCGGTCTTCGCCACCAGCCAGAGCCGCCCGGGAAAGAGCCGGCGGCCGCCGATCAGCATCACCGCGACGAAAATGCCGAGCTGGGCGAGGGTCAGGAGCACCTGCATTCCGAGCTGCTGGGCGCCGAAAAGCGGCGCCGCCGGAGCCGGTACCCCCGCGGCAGACGCGCCACCGCCGAGAAAGCTGCCGAACGCCGGCAGCAGGACGAGCACCAGGACCATGACCAGGTCCTCGACCAGCAGCCAGCCGATCGCGATCTTGCCATTCAGCGACTCGAGCAGGCCGCGGTCTTCCAGGGCGCGCAGCAGAACGACCGTGCTGGCGACCGAGAGGGCCAGGCCGAAGACCAGACCGGCACCCAGGCTCCAGCCCCAGAACCGGGCCGCGGCCATCCCGAGGAGGGTCGCCAGCAGCATCTTGGCCAGCGCTCCAGGAACGGCGATGCCGCGGACCTCCTTCAGGTCGTCGAGCGAGAAGTGCAGACCGACGCCGAACATGAGGAGCATCACCCCGATTTCGGAGAGCTGCTGGGCAAGCCCCAGGTCGGCCACGAAGCCCGGCGTCGCCGGGCCGATCAGCACCCCGGCGAGCAGATAGCCGACGATCGCCGGCAATTTCACCCGCAGGGCGAGAAAACCCAGCAGGAGAGCGGCCCCGAGAGCCACTGCGATCGTCGTCACCAGCGATAGCTCGGAGTGCATCGCGATATCCTCTCACCGGCAGGCTCCCGCCCGGGGCCCCCCCGCCGGACCGGAACATTTTTGGATCTCCCGCGTAGAACATTCAAGCAGTTGATTCCATGAGGAGCAGGGTGATGACTCGGACGAAGAAGATCCTCGTGATCGGGATTCCGGTCCTGATCGCGATCGGTGTGGCGGCGAAGATGTGGAGCGGGGCGGACAAGAAGTTCCCGGTGGTGACGGTCCAGAAGGCCGCGCGCACCGACCTGCGCAGCCTGGTCACCGCCACGGGCAAGACCGAAGCCCAGCGCAAGGTCGACCTGTCGGCCAACGTCATGGGCCAGATCGTCAACCTCGCGGTGCGCGAGGGCGACGTGGTCAAGAAGGGCGACTTCCTGCTGCAGATCGACCTCACCCAGCGCCGGGCGACCGCCGTCGGGGCCGAGGAGTCGCTCAAGGCGCTCTTCTTCGACCGCGACGCCGCGCGCGCCCAGGCCGAGGAGGCCAAGAAGAGCTTCGAGCGCGCCGAGCGCTCGTTCAAGGACGAGATCATCCCGCAGGCCGACGTCGATCGCGCCCGTGCCGCCTACGAGGCGGCCGACGCCAACTGGAAGGCGGTCGAGCGCCGCATCGAGCAGTCGCGGGCCAACCTCGCCGGTGCGCGCGACGAGCTCTCGAAGACCAAGATGCTGTCGCCGATCGACGGCGTGATCACCGCGCTGCCGGTCGAGGAGGGCGAGGTCGCAGTCATCGGCACGATGAACAACGCCGGCACCAAGCTGATGACGATCTCCGACATGAGCACCGTCGAGGCCGTGATGGAGGTCGACGAGACCGACATTCCGAGCGTCAAGGTCGGCCAGACCGCCGAGGTGAGGATCGACGCCTTCGGCGAGCGCAAGTTCGAGGGCGTCGTCACCGAAGTCGGCTCGAGCCCGATCGCCTCGCTCGGCGGCAGCGCCGACGCCGCGGTCAATTTCGAAGTGCGCATTCAGCTGAAGGACCTGCCGACGACGATGCGACCCGGCTTCTCCTGTTCGGCCGACATCCTCACCGGCACCGCCACCGGGGTGCTCGCGGTGCCGATCCAGGCCCTCGTCGTGCGCGAGAAAGAGGCCGTCGGAGAGGCCAAGGCGCAAGAGGAGGAGGGCGTCTACATCCTCAAGACCGACGGCAGCAAGAAGACCGCAGTTTTCGCCGCCGTCACCGCCGGCATGACCGGCGAGACCCAGGTCGAGATCCAGAGCGGCCTCTCCGAGGGCGACGAAGTGATCACCGGCCCCTTCAAGTCGCTGCGCGAGATCAAGGACGGCGATCGCGTGCGCCTCGAGGAGCCCAAGAAGGAGGGCGGCAAGTCGGAAAAGAAGGCAGGCTGAGGAGCGCGCCCCGACTCCGAGTCCAAGCGCCATGGAAACCCTCAGAATCGCCCTCGTCGCCCTGCGCACCAACAAGCTGCGCAGCTTCCTGACGCTCCTCGGCGTGATCATCGGTGTGATGACCGTGATCGCCGTGGTCTCGATCGTCTCGGGGCTCAACGATTTCGTCACCGAGCAGCTGTTCTCGCTCTCGCCCGACGTCTTCGTCGTCACCCAGTTCGGCATCATCACCAGCCGCGAGGAGTTCCTGGAGGCGCTCAAGCGCAAGCGGATCAACGTCGACGACGCCCGCGCCGTGGAGCGTCTGTGCTCGGCCTGCGGCGACATCGGCGTCTCGGCGCGCTCCAACCAGACCATCAAACGCGAACGCGAGAAGCTCGAGGACGTCCAGGTCAGCGGCACGACCGCCAACATGGCCGTACTCAGCAACCTCGACCTCGAGGCCGGCCGCTTCTTCGTCGACTCCGAGGTCGATCACGCCGCGCAGATGGTCGTGATCGGCTCCGACGTCCGCGGCGAGCTCTTCGGGCAACTCGATCCGGTAGGGCGCCTGGTCTGGATCGAGGGCAGCCCCTACAAGGTCATCGGCCTGTTGCGCAAGCAGGGCGCGGTCCTCGGACGCAATCAGGACAAGCAGGTTTACGTGCCGCTCGGCACCTTCCGCAAGCAGTTCGGAACCCGCCGCAGTCTCACCCTTTTCGTCCGCCCGGCCGACGGAATGGCCGGACTCGAGAAGACCCAGGACGAGGTGCGCGGCATCCTGCGCGCCCGCCGCCACACCGCTTTCGGCGCCAAGGATCCGTTCGGCCTGATCTCCGCCGGCGCCGTCGAGGCCGTCTGGCGCCAGATTTCGGCCGGCGCCTTCGCGCTGGTGATCTTCATCTCCGGCATCTCGCTCGTCGTCGGTGGCATCGTCATCGCCAACATCATGCTGGTCTCGGTCATCGAGCGGACGCGAGAAATCGGCATCCGGCGCGCGCTCGGCGCGCGCAAGAAAGACATCCGCCGCCAGTTCCTGGCCGAGGCGGTCATGCTCTCGCTGGGCGGCGGCCTCGCCGGCGTCGCGCTGGGGATGCTCATTTCCTTCGTGCTCTCGCACGCCTTCCCGCTGCCGACGAAGGTCACCCCCGGGCTGGTCTTCGTCGGCCTGCTGCTGTCGGTGGGCATCGGCTTCGTGCTCTCGCGCCGCGTCACCCGGCCCGTCGAGGCGCTCACCGACGCCGCCCGGCCATCGCCGCGGGCGAGCTCGACGCGCGCCGCCTGGAGAGCCACCGCAAGCTGATGCGCGAGGCCGCCTGGCAGGAGGCCCGCGTGAACGTGGCCGAGCAGCGACGCGCGGCCCGGGAGTTCGCGCACCGGGTAAGGTCGGCGAAGAAGGATCGCTGGTGAGTTAGATGCTGGTCCGGAGGCACCTTGCCCC
>JBGARM010000344.1:0-3638 GCA_044230215.1 Thermoanaerobaculia bacterium
CGGCGCGCGACGCACGTGAGCGAGGCCGAGGCGCTCTCCCACGTCGCCGGCGTGACCGCGTTCGACGACGTCTCGGCGCGCAACTGGCAGAAGGGCGACGGACAGTGGACGCGCGCCAAGGGGCACGACACATTCGCGCCGTTCGGGCCCGCGATCGCGCTCGGGCTGTCGCCCGACGACCTGGCGCTCGAGCTGCGCTTCGGTGATGTCGGCGCCCTTCTCCTCGATGGCCTCGCGCATGACTTGCTTCATGTCGAGCTTCGGCGTCACCGCGAGCGACAGGCCGAGGGCGGTGACGACGAGCAGCAGCATCGCCGGCAGCCAGGCGGGCCGGGCCGCCAGGGCACGGAAGGTCTTTTCGGGGGCGAGCAGCACGCCCCACAGCGACGCGACGCCGATGCCCTGGGGTTCGTCCGGTTCTACGGTCTGGGGAGTGTCCATATTCACGGGTCCTCGTTGCGCAGCGGGTTCGGGTTACCAGGAATACGGTACCGCAAACGCCGGCCGGAATGGATCGCTCCACCCCGCCGGCATCGCGGCCTCCGCGGGCGGCTGCCCCCCCCGCCGCCGAGCGGACCGATGCGGCGCCCGCCCGAGCGCCCCAGTCTGCGCCTTAGTCGGCGATCGTGACGTGCGAGCTCGCGAGCAGGCTCCCGGTCGCCCGGTTGTACTCGACGATCGACTTGCGGTAGCCGGTCACTGCCGCCACCTGACGGTAGCGCGCCGCGGTCAGGTCGTCCTGCACCTGCAGGATCTGGTAGGCGGTGGACAGGCCGTTGTCGTACTTCTTGCGCTCGGCGTCGAGGTTCTTCTCCGCCAGCCGGGTCGAGACCTTGGCCGACTCGAGCTGCTCGCGCGACGTCTCGAGACCGCGCACCGCCGCCCGCACCTCGGTCGTGACGCGCAGCTCGAGCTGCTTCGCCGTGTCCTTGCTGGCTTCGAGCGCCAGGTCGGCCATGAGCTTGCGTGCCTTGGCCGAACGGTTCTGGATCGGAATGCCGAGCTCGAGGCCGATCGACCAGCCCGGGAAGTCGAAACCGGTGACCTGGTCGAAGGCGTCGTTCCAGCCGCCGGGGATCGTCGAGGCGACCGAGCCGTCGGGGTTGCGGATGACGACATCGCCGCCCAGGCCGGAGAGCCCGTAAGTGGCCTTGAGGTCGAGCCGGGGCTTGGTGTCCTGCGCCAGGAAGGTCTGGTCGAGGGTCGCCGACTGGATCCGCAGCTGCTGGCTCAGGAGCTCGGGCCGCGAGGAGAGCGCCGTCTGGATCGACTGGTTGAGGTCGGCCGGCGGGTGCTCGATCGGCGCCTCGGTGTCGGGCACGATCGCCTTCGCCCACGCCTCGCCCTGGTCGATGTTGAGGTAGAAGAAGAGCAGGTCCTCGGCGTCGCCGACGACGCCGCGGGCGCGGATGATCGCCTCCTGGCGGGTGGCGATCTGCGCCTCGCTCTGCACCAGCTCGAGCGGCGCCAGGGTGCCGACGTCGACCCGCACCTTGTTGTTGGCGTGCAGCTCTTCGGCGAGCTTCAGGCTCTCCTCGGCGACGGTCAGCGCGTAGCGCGCCGCGACCAGGTTCCAGTAGGAGTTCTCGACGTTCTGGATGGTCGAGATGACCTCGAAGACGAACTGCTGCTGCGAGATGTCGTTCGACACCTTGGCGACCTCGATGCCGTACTCGGTGGCGCCGCGGCCGAAGCCGCGCAGCAGCGGCTGGGTGTAGGAGAGGTCGAGGCCGCTGTCGAACGACGGGTTGAGCAGCGAGAACTGCGAGTTGGTCTCGAAGCGCCCGTTGGGGATGCTGACGCCGGCGACGCCGCCGGTCGGGAAGAGCTGCGAGCCGCCGACCGTCAGGATGGAGCGCTTCTGGTTCTGCACCGAGGCGCCGTCGAGGTTCGACGCCGCCGGGTTCTCCACCTTCGAGGTCGAGATCGACGCCAGCAGATTGAAGTCGTAGATGCCGGTCGCCTCCTGGATGCCGAGGCGCGCCTGCTCGCGGGCGTAGCGCTGCGTCCGCAGGTTGAGGTTGCGCGACAGGGCGAGTCCGACCGCCTCTTCGAGCGTCAGGTGGATCTCGTCCCCCTTGACCCGCAGCTCGGCGATGCCGATCTCCGGATTCACCTGCGTCTCGACGGTGATCGGCATGCCCGAATCCTGGGCGGCAGCCGGCATCGGGGCGAGGCCCGGAAGGATTGCGACGCCGCCCACGAGCAGCGCCACCAGCGCCCGCTCTCTATTCTTCACTCGCATTTGAGTCGTCATGCGTATTCTCTCCATTCGCGAAGTTTACGTCACAGGTCTCTACGTCAGGCAGGCGAAAAGGTTCCATTCTCGGCGCCGGGAAGGGCGCTCTCCCGGAGCTCGCCCGGAAAGTGGCAGGCGACCCGCCGCGCGGCTCCTGCCGGCAGCAGCTCGGGGCGCTCGCCGCGGCAGCGCTCGCGGGCGATCGGACAGCGGGGATGGAACGGACAGCCCGGAGGGGGGGCCGACGGGCTCGGCGGCTCGCCCGGCGCGGGGCGCGCGCGGCGGGCCTCGCCGGCGGGACGCACCCGCGGCACTGCGGCCAGGAGACTCGCCGTGTAGGGATGCAGCGGCGTGGCGAGCAGCGCGGCCGCCGGGCCCTCCTCGACGATCCGCCCGAGGTAGAGCACCGCGATGCGGTCGGCGATCTGCTCGACCAGCGCCAGGTCGTGGGCGATGAACAGCATGGCGATGCCGCGGCTCTTCTGCAGGTTCGCCAGCAGATTGACGATCTGGGCGCGGACCGAGAGATCGAGCGCCGACACCGGCTCGTCGGCGACCAGCAAGTCGGGCTGCGGGGCGAGGGCGCGGGCGATGCCGATGCGCTGGCGCTGACCGCCGGAGAACTCGTGCGGATAGCGCCCGGCGGCCTCCGCCGGCAGACCGACCTCGGCGAGCATGGCGGCGACGCGCGCAGCGCGCTCCTCCCGGCCGGCCATCCCGTGCACGAGCAGCGGCTCGAACAGCGCGTCGCCGATCCGCATGCGCGGATTGAGCGAGCCGTACGGATCCTGGAAGACGACCTGGAAGTGGCGCCGCGCCCGACGCAGGTCGCGGCCGCCCAGGGTCAGGAGGTTCTCGCCGCGAAAGCGGATCTCGCCGCGCGTCGGCTCGATGAGGCGCACGATCAGTCGCCCGAGCGTGCTCTTGCCCGAGCCCGACTCCCCCACCAGCGCGACGGTCTCGCCGGCGGCGACGTCGAGGTCGACGCCGTTGACCGCCGCCACCGCGCCCAGCCGGCGGCGGAGGAACGGCGAGCGGATCGGAAACTCCTTGGTCAGGTCGCGGAGCTCGAGCAGGGCGCTCATCGGCCGGCCTCGTCGACCGGGAGGCCCGACAGCTGTCGGGCCTCGCTCACCAGTCCGGGCAGACGCAGGCAGCGTGCGCCGCGCGCCGCGCCGCTCGCCGACAGCTCGACCCAGCCGGGGCGTTCGTCGCGGCAGCGCGCGATGGCGGCGGCGCAGCGCGGCTCGAAGACGCAGCCGGCCGGCAGACGGTCGGCCGCCGGCACCTGCCCCGGGATCGCCGGCAACTCGCCGCGCGGCGCCGGCTCCCCGAGCACGGGAATCGACGCCAGCAGCGCCCGCGAGTAGGGGTGCGCCGGCCCGGCGAACAGCTCGCC
>JBGARM010000345.1:0-3631 GCA_044230215.1 Thermoanaerobaculia bacterium
GCGCCACCCCCACCTTGAGCGCCGCGCCCTGTGGTGTGGGCTAGAAAAACACCCTAAACAGCCTCTTTCGTCTACTGCAGGCCGGCCTCGTCCGGCCGCGCTCCGCGGCGGAGCCGCCCTCCCCCGGCGGCGAGAGCCCGCCGGGCGAGGTCGCGGTCGTCGCCCCGGGTCCGGCGCCGGGCCTGCGGCGCGCCGCGGCGGCCGATCGCATCGAGCTGCCGGTGGAGTCCTCCCTCGCGTCGCGGGGCGCGCTGCTCGGCCGCCTCCTCGCCGGCGGATGCGTCGTCGGGCTGGCGGCCTGCCTGGTTCTCGCCGCGGCCCGCCCCTCGCGCCTGCTCTTTCCTTTCCCCTGGCTGCGCAGCGAGCGCGGCACCCTCGAGCGTCAGGGGCGCGTCGCCCAGGCGCTGTTGATCGACCGTGCGGCGCGGACGCACTTCCTGCTCGAAGGGGAATACCCGGCTCGGCTGGAGGAGCTGGTCGAGCGCCAGCTGCTGCCTCCGAGCGCCCTGAAGAGCTCCTCGGGCGGCAGTCTGGGCTACCGTGCCGAGGGACTCTCCTACACCCTCATGCCGCAGAACCGCGACGCTGCCGAGGTCTCTTTGGCCTTCACCGAGACGATCTCGGGCGACTTCGCCATCGACCCCGAGTTCTTCCGCGACCTACGCGAAGAAGAGGGTATTCCGCTGGTTCTGCTCGACTGACCCCCCCTGGCCGGCGCTTTCGGCCTTCCTTTCAGGTAGTTGGAATAAATCTAAGCGCCAGATTGTCAACTATTCTGTACGCAGGGTTGACTCTCTGCGACTTAGATTTAGAATTCACCCGAGACAGGGAGGGTTGTCATGAGCAAAATCATCGGAATCGACCTCGGCACCACGAACAGCGTGGTCGCCATCATGGAAGGTGGCGAGTCCAAGGTCATCGCCAACGCGGAGGGCAGCCGGACGACGCCGTCCGTGGTCGGCTTCACCAAGAGCGGGGAGCGGCTGGTCGGCCAGGTGGCCAAGCGCCAGTCGGTCACCAACCCGCGCAACACGGTCTTCTCGATCAAGCGCTTCATGGGTCGCCACTTCAACGAAGTCGGCGAAGAGCTGAAGATGGTCCCCTACAAGGTCGAGAGCGCCGAGAATGGCGACTGCCGCGTGTCGATCGACGGCAAGCTGTTCTCGCCGCCGGAGATCTCGGCGATGATTCTCGGCAAGCTCAAGCAGGCGGCCGAGGACTACCTCGGCGAGAAGGTCACCGAGGCGGTGATCACCGTCCCGGCCTACTTCAACGACGCCCAGCGCCAGGCGACCAAGGACGCCGGCAAGATCGCCGGCCTCGACGTCAAGCGGCTGGTCAACGAGCCGACCGCTGCGGCGCTCGCCTACGGCCTGGACAAGAAGAAGGACCAGACGATCGCGGTCTACGACTTCGGCGGCGGCACCTTCGACATCTCGATTCTCGAGGTCGGCGACGGCGTCGTCGAGGTGAAGGCCACCAACGGCGACACTCACCTGGGTGGCGACAACATCGACCAGCGGGTGATCGAGTGGCTGCTCGAGGAGTTCAAGAAGCAGGAGGGGATCGACCTCGGCAAGGATCCGATGGCGATGCAGCGCCTGCGCGAGGCGGCGGAGAAGGCCAAGATCGAGCTCTCCTCGGCGATGGAGACCGAGGTCAACCTGCCGTTCATCACCGCCGACCAGAACGGTCCGAAGCACCTCAACCTGAAGCTCACCCGAGCCAAGCTCGAGCAGCTGGTCGAGGCGATCATCCGCAAGTCGGCCGGCCCCTGCCGGCAGGCGCTCAAGGATGCCGGCCTCGGCACCGGCGACATCCACGAGGTCGTGCTGGTCGGCGGCCAGACGCGGATGCCGGCGATCCAGGCGCTGGTCAAGGAGGTTTTCGGCCGTGAGCCCTCGAAGGGCGTGAACCCGGACGAGGTCGTGGCGGTCGGCGCGGCGGTCCAGGGCGGCGTCCTCAAGGGCGACGTCAAGGACATGCTGCTGCTCGACGTGACGCCGCTGTCGCTCGGCATCGAGACGCTGGGCGGAGTGTTCACCAAGCTGATCGAGCGCAACACCACGATTCCGACGCGGAAGAGCGAGGTCTTCTCGACCGCGTCGGACAGCCAGACGCAGGTCGAAGTGCACGTCCTCCAGGGCGAGCGCGAGATGGCGGCCGGCAACCGCACCCTCGGCCGCTTCAATCTCGTCGGCATTCCCCCGGCGCCGCGCGGCGTGCCGCAGGTCGAGGTGACCTTCGACATCGACGCCAACGGCATCGTCAACGTCTCGGCCAAGGACCGCGGCACGGGCAAGGAGCAGAAGATCACCATCACCGCCTCGTCCGGCCTCGCCGAGGACGAGATCAAGAAGATGGTCTACGACGCCGAATCGCACGCCGACGAAGACAAGCAGCGGCGCAAGGCGGTCGAGGCGAGGAACCGCATCGACGGCCTGATCTACTCGACCGAGAAGAACCTCGGCGAGCACAAGGACAAGCTCCAGCCCGCCGAGCTGGGCGAGCTCGAGTCGGCTCTCGCGGACGCCAAGAAGGCGATGGAGAGCGAAGACGGCTCGGTCATCGAGGCGGCGGAGCAGCGGCTCACCCAGGCGTCGCACAAGCTGGCCGAGGCGATGTACAAGAACGCCGGCCCGGCCGCCGGAGGCCAGGAACCGGGCGCCGGCGCGCAGGCCGGACACGCTGCGGGCGGCGAAGACGTGATCGACGCTGAGGTGGTCGACGCGGAGTCGAAGTCCAACTGAAGCCGGTTCGGGCCGGGCGGGACGTCGAGTCCCTCCCGGCCCGTGGAGTCTCCGCGATGCCGCGCAAGAAGCCTGCCGAAGCGCCGCGCTACGTCATGATCTCGGTGGTTGCCGAGCAGTACGGCATTCATCCGCAGACCTTGCGTCTGTACGAACGAGAGGGGCTGATCGTGCCGGCGAGGAGCGCCGGCAACACCCGCCTCTACGACCAGCGGGCGATCGAACGCCTGGAGGCGATCCTGACCCTCACCCGCGAGCTCGGGGTCAACCTCGCGGGGGTGGAGGTGATCCTCAACCTGCGCGACAAGCTGGCGGCGCTCGAAACCGAGATGGCCCGGATCGCAGCCGAGCTGCGCCGCGAGGTGCGCTCGCGTCCGCCGGAGATCGACCGCGCCCGCGCCCTCGTGCCCGCCGCCCCGCGGGCCCTGGTGCGGCGTTAGTTCCTGGTCGGTGCCCGCGTTCCCCGGCCTGCGGTCGCCGGCGACGGTCGGCGGTCGGCCGCAGCGCGGGGAGCGCCACGCTGTTACGATCTCGTCCGTGGCCGAACCGATCGCGAAACCCGACTGCCCGCAGTGCGAGGGGCGCGGCTGGCTCGTCGTCGCCGACGGCGGCGCCGGCACCGCCCGCGTGGCGGCGCAGCAGGCCGCGCTGGACAGTGCGCGCGTGGCCTGGCAGGCCGCGGTGCTGGCTGCGCTGCAGGACGTGGAGGACGGTCTGTCGGCCGTCGCCCGCCTGGGCGATCGCGTGCAGGCGCTGGCACGGGCCAACGCCAGCGCGGACGAATCGCTGCGCCTGGCCCGATTCGGCTACGAAGCCGGCCTGAACGACTTCCTTGCGCTGCTGGACAGCGAGCGCTCGGCGCTGACCGCGGCAGACGCGCT
>JBGARM010000346.1:0-3623 GCA_044230215.1 Thermoanaerobaculia bacterium
CGCACCAGCGCCGGATCGAATGCTGCCATCGCCGTGGCAGCGATCGCCAGCGACTGAAGGGCCAGAGTGCGCCGCTCGAGCGCGAGTCCCAGGAGAGCCGCCACCGTCATGAGCGTCGCGCGCAGGAGCGACGGCACCGGTCCGACCAGCGCGAGATGCAACAGAACGGCCGCAGCGACGAGCGCGCGCCGCGCTCCCCGGCGACAGAACGAACCAAGGGCTGCAGCCACCCCGGCGACCAGGGCGACGTTCATGCCGGAGACCGCGAGCAGGTGGGCTAGACCCGACCGACGAAAGGCGAGGCGCTCGCTCGCCGGCACGTCCTCGAGCTCGCCCAGGAGCAGCCCGCGCGCGTAGCCCACTCCCGGATGGCGCAGCGCACCTTCGGCGAGCGGACGACCGACCGTCGCCTGCAGGCTGGTGAGCAGGCGCGTCGGCAAGGACGGCAGCTGCTCGACCGCCAGGAGGCGCCTGGACTTGACCCGCAGACGCATTCCGCCGGGGGCGACCGGATGGGCGTTGGCGAGCCCCGGCGAGCGCCCGAGCAGACCGCGCAGGCGCAGTCGGCTGCCGCGCGGCGGCAAGTCGATCCCAGCGGCGAGCTCGAGGCGCACCGGCGGCGGCGAGATCCACAGCCGTCGGCCCTGGCGCAGGAGCTCGAGGCGCAGCGGCGCGCTCGCCCCCCCGGTCTCTTCGCGCCAGTCTCCGGCCACCCACCCGACGGCCTCTGCTGGGCGCGTGGTCTCGAATCCCGGAAGGGTGGCGGACGGCTGCAGACGGGCGCAAAGAAGTCCGAGAAAGAGGGCGCCGAACCGCGCGCCGGCGCGGCCGCGCAAGGCCGCAGCCAGGGCGGCCCCCACGACCAGCGATCCGACCGGCGCGGAGACGAGGCTCCCGCCCACCCAGACCGCGGAAAGAAAAAGGGCTGCAGGGATCGCCGCCGGAGCCTGTTCGATCTTCACAACCTGTGAAGACGGAATCGGCCGCGGCTATCTGGCGGTGCTGGCGGGGCTGGCGGGGCTGGGCGCGCTGGCTGAGATCGCGGGTTCCGGAGTTTCGTAGGCGTCGCCTTCGCCCCGTGCCTCGGGCGAGAAGAGCGACAGGACAGGCGAGTCGAAGCGTCGGCGCAGGAGCTGGTCGAACAGGCGCTGGCTGGCGATCGCGAGCTCGTCCTCCGCCAGGCGGCCGCGCAGTCTGGACAGCGCCTGCTCGACCTGCGCGGCCATCGCCTGGCGCTCGTCGTCGCCCAGGCCGGCGCGCAGCGCCAGCAGCAGCTCGCCATCGAGTGCGCGCAGGGCGACCTCGGCCTCGTTGGCCGGCCCAGCAGCCGACTGGATCGCCGCCACGGCCGCCACCCACCGCTCGCGCTGCGGCAGCGACGCCGGCATTCTGGCGGACAGGTTCGCCAGACGCCTTTCCACCGGCAGTGGTTGAGCCTCCTCGGCCCGGCCGCCGGCCTTGAGCGCCAGCAATTCCTCCCACGCTGCCTCGACCGCGGCGCGGAAGTAGCGCAGGCCCGAAATCGTCCGGCCCTTTCTGGCCTGCTGGCGCTCGAAGAGCTTCTCCATGACGTCCTGAACGAGCTCCAGCGGAATTCCCTGGCGATGCCAGCCTTGAGCCTCCTGCCAGTCGGCAGCGGTGAGGAGGGCCGCTTTCTTGCGCAGGCCGAGAAATTTCCGCTCGATCGCCAGGAAGTAGGCGTGGTCCTCGGGCGAGGGGGCGGTGTCAGGCTCGGTTGCGTTCATAGATCAGCTTCAGGCCGATCATCGTCAACAGCGGCTCGGTCTTGCGGATGAAGCGCGAGCCGGAGGCGATGAGCTCCGCCTGCCCGCCCGTCGCGACGATCTCGCGCAGACCGGGGACCTCGGCCTGCAAGCGTTCGAGGATGCCGTCGACCAGACCGATGTAGCCGAAGTAGATTCCGGCCTGCATCGCGCCGGCGGTATTGCGGCCGATGAGATCCGCAGGCCGACGGACGTCGACCCGATAGAGGCGCGAGGCGTGGGCGAAGAGCGCTTCCGCCGAGATCAGGATACCCGGCGCGATGATGCCGCCAGCGTACTCGCCGGCGGCGTTGACCAGGTCGAAAGTCGTCGCGGTGCCGAAGTCGACCACGACGACCGGCGCGCCGTACAGCTCGCGCGCCGCCACGGCGTTGACGATGCGGTCGGCGCCGACCTCCGCCGGATTGTCGTAGCGGATCGGCATGCCGGTGCGAATGCCGGGCTCGACATAGAGCGGCGGACGGCCGAAGAACTCCGACGACAGCCGGGTGAGGGTCGTGTTGAGCGGCGGCACCACGGACGAGACAATCACCGCCGACGCCGACGCCGGATCGATTCCGGCGCGGCCGAAGAGCGGCAGCAGCATCGCGCCATACTCGTCGGCGGTGCGCTCGGTATCGGTCGAGAGGCGAAAGTCGGCCACCAGGTCGTCGCCGCGATAGATGCCGAAAACCGTGTTGGTGTTGCCGACATCGACGACGACGAGGACGGCAGCCGCTGCGCGCGAGTTCACCACGAGTAGATCTCTCCCGATCGAATCCGACGCTCTCCGGCCGCGGTCTCGAGCCTCAGGAATCCCCGTTCGTCGAAACCGCCGAATGTTCCTTCGATCACTTCGCCCGCGAGTCCGAACCGGATCGCGACTCCCGGGCGGTGAGCCGAAAGGAGCGCGAAGCGCTCGACCCAATCCGCCTCGGCGCTCGTCACCGCCTCCCAGACCGTGGTGATTCCTTGAACCACCCAACGCGCGAAGGGCGGCGCTTCGACGCGCGCGCGAACCGCTTCCTCGAAAACCGAGGTGGCGCCGGGCAGCAGCGCGGCGCTCGGTGTCTGATAGTTCAGGCCAAAGCCCACGATCGCCCAGGATTCGGCAGGAGCCGGTGGAGTCACCGCGTCGACGAGGATGCCTCCGAGCTTGAGGCGGTCGACGACGAGATCGTTGGGCCACTTGATCCGGCAATCGCCGTGGATCCCCGCGCTCGCGAACCGGGCGAGTGCCGCGGCCGTTCGGATCGGCAACTCCTGCAGCCGGTCGGCCACCGGAACCGGAATCACCAGGCTGGCGTAGAGACCGCTGCCCGCCGGACTCCACCACTCGCGCCCCTGCCGGCCACGGCCTGCGGACTGCTCGAGCGCCGCGACCACGAACGGCAGCGGACCCTCGTCCTCGTGGACGCACTGGTCAAGGAGGGTCCGGGCCAGGCGCTGCGTCGAATCGAGGCGGGAGACGAAGATCGCGCTGAGCGGGGAACCTGGAGCTCCGCCGAGACCGCGCTGCCACTCCTGGCAGAGCTGCTCCACAGTCGGGTTTGCGCGGCCGGTGCTCAAGTCAGCCCGGTTCGGAGTTCAGCCCGAGCGCGGCTCGCAATCGCGCGCGCTCGAGCTCCAGAGCCGCCAGGTTCTTCCGCGCGCCATCGACGACGGCGGCGGGCGCCTTGGCCGCGAAGTCCGCGCTCGCAAGCCGCGCCTGGACCTTGGCGATGTTGTCCTCGCACTTCGCGAGCTCGAGCTCGACCTTGGCGGCATCCACGGCCTCGACCGGGACCTCGAACACCGGCGTGATCTCGACGCCCTGCCGGACACTCCGGTTCACCGCACCGGCCGGCGGCGGCGCAACGA
>JBGARM010000347.1:0-3611 GCA_044230215.1 Thermoanaerobaculia bacterium
GACCAGCGCGTTCAGACTGGCGTCGCCGAACAGCATCCACCAGTCGGGATTGACCGGCGCTTCGGCGCGCGCGGCGGGCTGCGCTTCGGCCTGGCTGTATTGCTCGGGCAGCGTGGAGCTCGGGCGCCGGTAGTCGGGGCCGACGGCGCAGCCCGCGAGGAGGGCGGTTGCGGTCAACACCGAAAAAAGGCCGATTTTCATGGGGGGCTTGTTACGGGCGGGCATTTCAGTTTTCCTCCGTCTGGTCGGCGTGATCGTCGCCGGCGGGCAGCTTCTGCTCGCCGCGTTCGAGCCACTTGAAGAACAGCGGAATGAAAATGGTGGCGATGAAGGTGGCGGCGATCATGCCGGCAAATACCCCGGTGCCCATCGACTGGCGGGCGGCGGCGCCGGCACCGGTGGCCTTGACCAGCGGGAAGACGCCGAGCACGAAGGCCAGCGAGGTCATGATGATCGGCCGGAAGCGCAGGCGGGCGCCTTCCAGCGCGGCATCGACGACGCTCTTGCCCTCGGCGTACTTCTGGGCGGCGAACTCGACGATCAGGATGGCGTTCTTCGACGCCAGGCCGATGAGGGTCACGAGCCCGATCTGGAAGTAGATGTCGTTGGCCGAGGCGCCGAAGAGCGCGCCCCGCAGCCAGACTGCGGCGAGCGCCCCGAGCACGGCGATCGGCACGCTGAGCAGCACGGCGATCGGCAGCTTCCAGCTCTCGTACTGACCGGCGAGAATCAGGAAGACGACCAGGATCGAGAACAGGAAGACCACCCCCGACGAGCCGCCGGTCTTCTTCTCCTGGAAGGCCGAGCCGCTCCAGGCGTAGCCGAAGTCCTGCGGCAGCTCGGCGTCGGCCAGCTTCTCCATCGCTGCGATCGCCTCGCCCGAGCTCCGGCCCGGCTTCGCCGCGCCGAGGAGCTTGACCGCCGGGAAGCCGTTGAAGCGTTCGAGCACTTCTGGGCCGACGGTCGGCTTGACCGTCACCAACGCCGAGAGCGGCATCATTCGACCGTCGCCGGCGCGGACGAAGACGCGCCCGAGATCGTCCGGCGACTGCCGATCGACCGCCTCCGCCTGCAGCTGCACCCGGAAAGCCCGGCCGCTCCTGGTGAAGTCGTTGACGTAGAGCGTGCCGAAGGTGCTCTGCAGCGCGGCGTAGACCTGATCCACCGAGATGCCCGAGGCCTTGGCGCGCTCGCGATCGAGCTCGACCTCGAGCTGCGGCACATCGGGGCGGAAGAGCGTGCGGACGCCCGCGAGCTCGGGCAGCTGGTTGGCCTTGCCCATCAGATCGAAGGCCACTTCGGACATCTTGTGGGTGCTGCCTTCGCCGCGATTCTGGACGTAGAACTCGAAGCCGCCGGTCGCGCCGAGACCCTGGATCGGCGGCGGATTGAAGCCGAAGACCACCGCCTCCTTGATCGCCCCGGTGCGACCGTAGAAACCGCCCAGGACCTGGTCGAGTCCCGCCTTGCGCTCGCTCCACGGTTTGAGGATGACGAAGAAGGTGGAGGCGTTCGACTTGCTGCCGCCGCCGACGAAGTCGAAGCCGACGATCGAGACGATCCGTTCGACCGCCGGGTCGGCGAGCACCGCCGCCTCGACCTGACTCGCCACGGCGGAGGTGCGCGACAGGGTCGCGCCGTCCGGCAGCAGCGCCGCGGCGATGAAGTAGCCCTGGTCCTCGCTCGGCACCAACCCGCCCGGCACCACCTTGAGCAGGCCGAAGACGGCGGCGAGCGCGAGCACGAAGAGCCCCAGGACGAGCAGCTTGTGGCGGATCAGGAAGTCGACCTTGGCGCCGAAACCGTCGGTTCGCCGCTGGAACCAGGCGTCGAACTTGCCGAGCAGACCGTGCGGCGCGATGTGCTCCGGCCGCAGCAGGATGGCGCAGAGCGCCGGCGTCAGGGTCAGGGCGACCACGCCCGAGAGGAAGACCGAGATGGCGATGGTGATGGCGAACTGGCGGTAGAGCTCGCCGGCCAGGCCGCCGAAGAAGGCGACCGGCAGGAAGACCGCGACCAGCACGAGGACGATCGCGATCACCGGTCCGGTGACCTCGGTCATCGCCTTGAACGCCGCCTCGCGCGGCGAGATCTTCTCGGCGCGTTGGATGCGCTCGACGTTCTCGAGCACGACGATGGCGTCGTCGACGACGATGCCGATCGCCAGCACCAGGCCGAAGAGCGTCAGCGTGTTGATGCTGAAGCCGAGGGCGTACATGCCGGCGAAGGCGCCGATGAGCGACACCGGCACCGCGAGCAGCGGAATCAAGGTCGCGCGGAACGAGCCGAGGAAGACCCAGACGACGAGGAAAACCAGCGCCATCGCCTCGAGGAGCGTCTTCACGACCTCTTCGATCGACACCCGAACGAAGCGCGTCGAGTCGTACGGCGTCGCGTAGGCCAGCCCTTCCGGAAAGCGCTTGGCGGCCTCTTTCATCGCCGCCTGCACGCCGTCGGCGGTCGCCAGGGCGTTGGCCCCGGGCTGGAGGAAGATCGCCATGTTGATCGACGGCTGGCCGTTGACGCGCGACACGGTGTCGTAGTCGCGCGCCCCGAGCTCGACCCGGGCGACGTCGGCGAGGCGCACCTGCTGGCCGCCGCTCCCCGAGCGCAGCACGATGTTCTCGAACTGTTTGGGCTCGGTGTAGCGCGGTGGCGCCGTCACCGTGAAGGCGAGCTCGAGCGGGCCCGGCGTCGGCTCCTGACCGATGCGGCCGACCGCGAACTGCGAGTTCTGCTCGCGGATCGCGGTCGCGACGTCGCCCGGCGTCAGGCCGAAGAGCGCCAGCCGGTCGGGCTTGAGCCAGATCCGCATCGAGAAGTCCTTGGCGCCGAACAGCAGCGCCGAGCCAACGCCCGGCACGCGCTTGATCTCCTCGAGAATGTTGAGCGTCGTGTAGTTGGAGATGAACAGCGGATCGAGGCGTCCCTCGGGCGAGGTCATCGAGATGATCTGCAGGAAGTTCGACGCCTGCTTCTGGACGGTGACGCCGTTGCGGCGCACCTCTTCCGGCAACCGCGGCTCGGCGAGACGGACGCGGTTGCTGACGTTGGTCGCCGCCTGGTCGACGTTGGTGCCGGTCTCGAAGGTCACAGAGATGCTCACCGACCCGTTCGACGACGAGGTGGAGGCCAGGTAGAGCATCCCTTCGACGCCGTTGATCTGCTCCTCGATCGGCGCCGCGACGGTGACCTGCAGCGTCTCGGCGGAAGCGCCGGGATAGAAGGCGTTCACCGTCACCTGCGGCGGCGCGATCTCCGGATACTGCGCGATCGGCAGGGTGAAGATCGCCGCCGCGCCGATCAGCAGGATGAGCAGCGAGATGACGGTGGCGAGAATCGGCCGCCGGATGAAGAGATGCGAGATCATGAACCGGCTCCAGCCGCGGTCGCCGGAACGCCGCCCGCGGGCGTCGGCTCGACGACCTGCACGGCGGCACCGGGACGCACCTTGAGCGCGCCATCCACGATCACCCGGTCACCGGCTACGAGACCCGAGCCGACGATCCAATCGTTGCCGCTCCACTCCTCGAGCACCCCCGCTCGCGACTCGGCCACCTCGCCGGCGCCGACGACGTAGACGAAGCGCCCTTCGGGCGCCTGCTGGATCG
>JBGARM010000348.1:0-3604 GCA_044230215.1 Thermoanaerobaculia bacterium
GGTCGCTGCCCGGCGGCGTTTTTCGGCCGGGTCGGGGCGATTTAGAATGCGGCAGATCATCCGGAAGCGCACGATTTGCGAAGATCCCGGCAAGGAGACTCGAACATGGCAGACAAGAAGATCATCGCCGTCGTCGGCGCCACCGGCGCCCAGGGTGGGGGATTGGTCCGGGCGATTCTGGCGGACAAGACGGGGGACTACGCGGTCCGGGCCATCACCCGCAAGCCCGACTCGGACAAGGGCAAGGCGCTCGCCGCGGCGGGAGCGACGGTCGTCGCGGGCGACGCCGACAACCCGGCGACGCTCGACGCCGCCTTCGCCGGTGCGCACGGCGTCTTCATCGTGACCAACTTCTGGGAGCACTTCTCGCCCGATCGCGAGCAGGCGCAGGCCGCCGCCATGGCGCGGGCGACGCGCAAGGCGGGCAACGCCCACGTCATCTGGTCGACGCTCGAGGACACTCGCCAGTGGATCCCGTTGAGCGATCCGCGGGTGCCGAACCTGCACGGCAAGTACAAGGTGGCGCACTTCGACGCCAAGGGCGAAGCCGACCCGATCTTCGCCGCCGGGGCGGCGCCGACCTCGTACCTCGTCACCTCGTTCTACTGGGACAACTTCATCCACTTCGGCATGGGTCCGCGGCGCGGCGAGGACGGCAAGCTCGGCATCGCCTTCGCTCTCGGCGGCGCGCCGCTGCCCGGCATCGCCGTCGCGGACATCGGCGCCTGCGCCTACGGCATCTTCAAGCGCGGGCCGGCCGTCGCCGGGCAGCGCTTCGGCATCTGCGGCGAGGTTCTCACCGGCGACCAGATGGCGGCCGGTCTGGCGAAGCACCTCGGCGAGCCAGTGACCTTCACCGACCTGCCTTTCGAGTTCTACCGCAGCCTCGGCTTCCCGGGCGCCGACGACATGAGCAACATGTTCCAGGTGCAGTCGCTCTGCTCGCAGCAGTTCCTGGCCAACCGCGACGTGAATCTCGCCCGGGCGCTGCATCCCGGCCTGCAGAGCTTCGACACCTGGCTGTCGCACAACATCCGTCAGATTCCGATCGGCTGAGGAGACGGCGATGATCGAGGCCGAAGAGCGGATTCCGCAAGCGACAGTCTGGCTGGCTTCTCCAGAGGGCGGTCAGAAGATCGCCACCGGTGACTACTTCGCCGGTCGCAAGATCCTGCTCTTCGGCCTGCCCGGCGCCTTCACCCCGACCTGTTCGGAGATCCACCTGCCGGGTTACATCGCCAAGGCGCCGGAGCTGCGCGCGGCGGGGGTCGATGCCATCGCCTGTCTCGCGGTGAACGACCCCTACGTGATGGCAGCGTGGGGGGACGCCGCCGGCGCGACCGGCAAGGTGGACCTCCTTGCCGACGCCAGCGGCGAGCTGACGCGCGCCCTCGGCCTCGAAGTCGATCTCGCCGCGAGCGGCCTCGGCCGGCGCTGCCGGCGCTTCGCGGCGGTGGTCGACGACGGCGTTTTCGTCATGCTGGCCGTCGAGCCCGCCCGCGGCGTCACCGTCTGCGGCGCCGAGCATCTGCTCGAAGCGCTCGGCGAAGCCAGCCCGGCCTGAGCCGAGAGCCCCGCGCGGCGCCCGGGCCGCGGGCGGACAACCTACCCTGAAGGAGAGGACCTTCTCCCGCTTGTCGGGGCGGTGATCCGGCGCAGGCGCAAGCTCACCATGCCGGAAGGAGGTCGCGGAGCTCGCGGTCGCGCGCTCCGGCGCCGGGTAGCACCTCCAGCCGAAGATCGCCGCCGAAGGTCCCTCGTTCCGGCGTCGCGGGTTTCCTTCTGTGGCGGAGGAGGCCCCATATGTGGTTCTTCCGCTGTTTCGCTGCGCTGCTGCTCGCCGCCCTCGTCGCCTCGCCGCTCGCGGCGGCGACACGGCGCATGTTCATCACCTCGGCCGAAGGGAACGGGAATCTCTCCACCTGGCCGGGTGCGGGGGGCTTGACCGGCCTCGCCGCCGCCGATGCCATCTGCCAGGCGCGTGCCACCGCCGCCGCCCTGCCCAACGCGTCCGGCTACCGGGCCTGGCTGTCGGATTCCGCCGACGACGCCTATTGCCGGATGCACAATCTCACCGGCAAGCGGGCGTCGAACTGCGGCCTAGCGACGCTGCCTGCGTCCGCCGGCCCGTGGTGGCGCACGGATGCGCTGCCGTTCGGTGCAGCTCTGCCGGGGCTCCTGAGCCCAGTCCAGAAGGTGCTCACTCCCCCGAGTCGCGACGAGTCCCAGGTTCGCCGTTCCGCCAATGCCTGGACCGGGACCACGTATGAGGGCGCCGACGACGGGAGCAACTGCCTGAACTGGACCTCCGCCGCGCCCGGGGAAGTTGCCCGCATCGGCAACTCCGACTTCACCTCGTGGAACTGGACGTCGATGGGGATGTACAACTGCAATCTGCCGTCCCGGCTCTACTGCTTCGAGACCGGTGCCGGAGATCCGTTCCCCCCGTTCCCGGCCTGGGGCCGGCTGGCGTTTCTCACCTCCGCTCACGGCCCCGGGGAGCTCGGCTCCTGGCCGGCGGCCGGTGCGGCGAACGGCCTGGCGGCGGGCGACCAGATCTGCCGCACGCTCGCAGGGGTAGCGGGGATTCGCCAACCTGACTCCTTCAAGGCCTGGCTCTCGAATTCGGGGTTCAACGCGATCGATCGCTTCCAGCATGACGGAGCGTGGATGCGACTCGACGGCATGCCGATCGCTCAGAGCCTCGCCGATCTCGCCGACAACTCCCTCGAGACGTCGATCAGCCTCACCGAAACCGGGTCCTACCTGGACTACTGGGCGGTCTGGACCGGCACGCTCTCCGATGGCACCGTGGCGGCTTCACACTGCCTGAACTGGAGCTCGGGCGTGGTCTCGGACGCGGGGGATCAGGGTATCGCGAACGCCTCGCACCTGCAGTGGACGCAGTTCGGTGTGTCGAACTGCGATTTCCAGTGGAGCTATCTCTACTGCCTGCAGGACCTGCCGCTCATCTTCCTGGACAGCTTCGAGAGCCACGGCACGCAGGCCTGGACGAATGTCGTGCCCTAGATTCGAAGTGGCGCCAAGCTGGCCGTCGAGCCCGCCTGAGGCAGGTCTACGGCGCGACGGCGGACCAGCGGCAGGTAGCGCCGACGACTTCGAAATCGTCGGTGAAGATCACCGGGCGCTGGCCGAAGTAGGCGCGATCGACCGAGAGCTCCATGCGGGTCAACTGATAGGCCTCGGCGCCCATGGCGACCAGAATGCTCTGCGCCAGCGCCGGAATCGTCGGTCGCGAGATCGCCACGCGGTGCCAGCCGGGGCCGGTCGGTCCCGCCTCCCCCTCGTACCCGAGGTAGGAGCCGCCGAACTGACCGCAGCCGGTATCCGAGTAGTAGAAGTAGCTGGCGTAGGCGAGGCCGAGCGTCTCGTAGCTGAAGTAGGAGAAGGCAGCGTGGTAGCCGGTGGTCCAGCCCGCCTGGTCGATCGGTTGGCACTGTCCGACCTCGGCCCACTGCGTTCCGACGTCGGTCGTCGAGCTGGCGATGCGCCCCGCACCGGAGCTTGGGCAGGCGTTCGAGTCTTCCGGCGTCCAGTCGAGAAGCGATCCGAAGTAGATCGTCCAGCCGGCTTCCATCTGCGG
>JBGARM010000349.1:0-3600 GCA_044230215.1 Thermoanaerobaculia bacterium
TCCCATAGGCGCGGAGCGCGCTTCCTCAGCGCGAGCACCTATGGGAAGCGGGCCAGACAGGACCCCGAGCGGACTCCGAAAACGGGCCAGCCGGGCCGGACAGGACCCCGAGCGAGCGCGACATCTTCCTCGATCGTGTCCCCGATCCCTAGTCGTCCACTAAATAGGACACATTCAACTCGCTGCCACCAGCCAGTGGAGCGAACTGTCTTTGGAATCAGTTACTTGACGGATCGTGGCCCGCTTGGCACGGCACTCGCTATCTCACCTGGTGGGAGGAACGAACATGAACCGATTCCACGCCGTCCGCCGCTGCAGAGTCTCCGCCGCTGCTGCCCTTCTCGCTGCCGGGGCGCTCTTCGCTGTTCCCGCTGTGCGCGCCGACTTTCCCTTTCCTCCGACGCCGCGCGAAGTGCACCGTGAATTGAGCGGGCTCGTCCACGACGTCCTGCGGACGCTGGACCGGATTCCGGTGGAGATCCACGGCGAGTTCGCCGGCGACCTCAACCCCTTCCTGGCGGGCAACGTCTACTTCGCTCCGCACCGGCACTACCACGAGACCTACAACTTCCCGGTCTGGATCGACGGGGCGGTCTACTACCGGCTCTACGTCTACTGCAACCATCGCCTCTACGGCGACTACGGCGCGCGGCCGCAGTTCTGGAGCGGTTGGGGAGAGCCCTCGCAGGGTCGCTGGTGCGATCACCATCACGCCTACTATCCGACGGCGCACGCCTGCTTCCATCCGCAGCACGGCCAGCGCTACGACACGGGCCACCGTCCTGCTTACGGTTCCGGCTACGACTCGAGCTATCGCCCCGAGTACCGCTCTGAGTACCGCCCCGAGTACCGGCCGCAGTATCGGCCGCAGTACCGGCCGGAATATCGACCGGAGTATCGACCCGAGCACCGGCCGCAGTACCCCTCGGGCCACGGCTCGCACCGCGGTGGGGGTTACGGCTCGCACGATCGGCGCGAAGGCGATCACCGGCACGACCGCAGCTGCCACCACGATCGCGGCGACGGCCGCCACTGAGCCTGCAGCGAGGCACTGCCACCGGGGGCTGTCCCAACGAGACGGGGACAGCCCCCGCTTTTTTTCTGCTCGCCGATCTTTCCAGGTACCGCGGGTTGGGTAGAGTGACGGCCTGATGTTCGACCTCATCGGCGACATCCACGGTCACGCCGCCGAGCTCGAGGAGCTGCTGCGGCGCATGGGCTATCGCCACCGTGCGGGAGCGTGGCGGCACCCCGAGTGCACGGCGATCTTCGTCGGCGACTTTCTCGATCGCGGCCCGCAGATCCGCGAGACGCTCCGGCTGGTGCGCGAGATGCTCGAAGCCGGATCGGCCAGGGCCGTCCTCGGCAACCATGAGTGGAACGCCTTCGCCTTTCACCAGCCGGATCCGGACCTGCCAGGGGAGTTCCTGCGCCGCCACTTCGAGAAGAACGTTCACCAGGTCGCGGCGACGCTGGCGCAGGTGCCGGCGCCGGAGCTCGCCAGCCACCTCGCCTTTCTGCGCACGTTGCCGATCCGTCTCGAGCTGCCGCTCGCAGGCGACGGCGGTGATCGGGGTGGCGTCGGCGGCAGGGACGGGCTGCGGGTCGTGCACGCCTGCTGGGACGAGGTCGCCTTCGCCGTCATCGACGAGGCGCTGGCGCGCCACGGCGGGATCTCGGCGGCTTTTCTGATCGAGGGTTCGAACCCCGAGTCGCTGCTCTTCGCGGCGCTCGAGATCGTCCTCAAGGGCAAGGAGATGGCGCTGCCCGCGGGCGACTCGCTGGTCGACAAGGACGGCCAGCGGCGCGTCCTGGCGCGCGTGCGCTGGTACGCGGCGCCGCAGGGCCAGACGGTGGCGAGCTATACCCTGCCGCACTTCCCGCACCTCTCGCCGGCGCCGCTCCCGGCCAAGGTCGTCGCCGAGGCGCGACCCTATCCGCCGGCGGCGCCGCGGGTCTTCTTCGGCCACTACTGGCTCGACGACCCGGCTCCCGCCGCCCTGGCGCCGAACGTCTATTGCCTCGACTACTCGGTCGCTGCCGGCGGCTTCCTGTGCGGGTATCGTCTCGGTGGCGACGCCAACGGCACCTTCGTCACGGTCCCCAGTCGCCAGGCCTAGTTCCTAGCCGCGACCCTCGGAATGGGTTACCGTTCGCGGTCGCGAAAGGAGACTCACATCGTGTCCCAGACGTTCCGCTCCGCTCTCGTTCTTGCACAGCTGCTGCTGGTGGCCGCTCTCGTTTCCGCCGGCGCAGCGCAGGCCCAGAATCTCCTCACCAACCCCGATTTCGACTCGCCCGGCGGACTTACTGGCTGGACGACACAGACGGGGGGCTTCGTCCTCGGCGCCGACTCCGGCAGCTGCACCTCCTCCGGCGCGATCGACGGGACCTCCGCCCTCTCGGGCGGAGGCGACCAGAGTTTCTGGATCACCTCCGATCAGTGCATCCCGGTCGACCCGGGGGCGACTCCGGGGTTGCTTCTCGCCGGCATGTACAGGACGACGGCCGACGTCTTCGCGAGAATCTACCTGCAGTACTTTTCCGACGGCGCCTGCTCGGCGCCGATCGGTTTCAGCCCCACGGTTTTCGGCGGTACCTCTGCCGCCTGGAACCGCATCGCCGGCGTCTTGACGCTCGACCCCGGCGTCGGCTCGGTCATCGTTTTCGCCGACACCATTGTGGCCACGAGCGGTGGGCCGCAGTTCACGGTGCAGTGGGATCGGTTCTACCTCGGCGTCGAGCCGCAGATCTTCCGCGACGACTTCGAGTTCGAGAGCGGCAGCGCCTGCCACTGGTCGGCGGTCGTCGGAGGGATCTGAGGCCGCTCGGGACCAGTGTCGGCGCCTGGCCCCCTTTTTGACGACTGCGACCTCTCTTTGTAGACTCCCGGGCAACTGAAGTCCATCTTCCGGAGGGGTACCCAGATGCCGAGTTCGCAGCGCCACACCGCGTGGAAGTTCCGTCTGTTCCTGGCGATGCTGTTGACGGTCGCCCCGCTCGTTACCGCTGCGACCGCCTCCGCACTGCAGCGGTCCGATGTCGCCTCGGCGGTCAAGGCCGCCCACCCGCCGACGGTTGGCGAGGGTTGCACGATTCCGGGGAACGACGACTGCGCCAACGCGACCGTCATTGGCGCGTTGCCCTACAACGACGCCCCGAATACCGAGTGCGCTACCGACGAAGTCGGCGAGCCGGCATCGACCTGCACCACGGGCTCGCTTTCCGTCTGGTACCGCTACACTTCGACGGCCTCCGAGCTGGTCACCGTCAGCCTCGTGGGCAGCACGTTCGACACCACCCTGATGGTCTGGGAGGGCACCTGCGGCGCCTTCACCGCGGTCGCCTGCAACGACGACTTTGGCGCCGGCCTCGAGTCCCAGGCCTCCTTCGTCGCCACTCCCGGCACGACCTACTACTTCCAGATCGCCGGCTTCAGCGGTGACTTCGGCGATGTCGCGCTGAGTGTCACTTCGCTCGTCTTCCCCGACTGCCCGGCCTTCCACGTCGACGGGACCTTCACCGGCACCCATACCCAGGACGGCCGGCTCTTCCGCGACGGTGTGCCGAGCGACTGCGCCAACAAGCCGTATCCGGGCA
>JBGARM010000034.1:0-9481 GCA_044230215.1 Thermoanaerobaculia bacterium
GCGATAGAGCTCGGCGAAGAAGCCGCCCTCGGGATGGGGCGCGAGCGCGAGCTCGGCGACCAGCTGCAGGGCCCGGCTGGGCAGCGGCGGCAACCCGGAGGACCCGCTCACGACCCCGCTCCGAACAGCGCGCCGACCGATTCGCGGAAGGCCGCGCTGTGGCGGTCGACATCCTCGGCAGTCGTCGCCGGCGACATCAGCGCCATGTTGTGGAACGGAGTCATGAGGATGCCCCGGTTGAGCGCCGCGAGGTGCATGTAGCGATCGAGCTCGGGGTCGATGCTCGCCGCCGCCTCGCCGCCGTTCGTCGGCGGAGTGTCGCGGAACCAGTATTCGACCCGGGCGCCGAGTCGCTGCACGATCCACGGCAGACCGGCTTCGGCCACCGCCGCCTCGACACCGGCCGCGAAGCGCTCGGCGAGCGCGAACATCCGGGCGTAGGCCTCGTCGGTGAGCACCTCCAGCAAGGTGGCGCGCATCGCCGCCATCACCAGGGCATTGCCGGCGAGGGTGCCGCCGATGCCGCCGGTATCGGACTCGTCGACCCGGACCGCCGCCGCGACGCGCGCCGCGACCGCGGCAGAGAGACCGTAGGCCGCCGCGGCGAGCCCGCTCGCCAGCGGCTTGCCGACCGTCACGATGTCGGGCTCGAGGCCGTCGCGCAGGGTGCATCCTCCCGGCCCCGCCGAGAGGGTGTGAGTCTCGTCGAGAATGAGGAGCGTGCCGGCGGCGCGCGTCACGGCGCGCAGATGGGCGTGGAATCCCGCTGCCGGCAGGACGATGCCGACGTTGGTCATCGCCGGCTCGGCGAGGACACAGGCAACGTCGCCCTGCGCGAGCTCGCGCTCGAGCGCCTCGAAGTCGTTCCACTCGACGACCCGGGTGGTCCATGCCGGGTCGACCGGCGGACCGAGATTCCCCGGCCGCGCCACGACGCGGCCGCCCGAGAGGATGGCGAAGGTCTCGTCGACCGTACCGTGGTAGCACCAGTTGAAGATCAGGATCTTCGGTCGTCCGGTGATCTGCCGCGCGAGCCGGATGGCGAAGCGGTTGGCGTCGGTGGCGGTGCTCGCGATCTGCCAGAAAGGAAGGCCGAAGCGGCGGGAGAGCTCGGCTCCGACCATGAGCGCATCCGCGGTGGGGAGCATGAAGGTGAGGCCGCGCTCGAGTTGGGCGGCGATCGCGGCCACCGCGGCGGCGGGCGCGTGCCCGGTCATCGCGCCCGTATCCCCGAGGCAGAAGTCGACGTACTCACGGCCGTCGACGTCGACGAAGCGGGCGCCAGAAGCCTGGGCGACGAAGAGCGGAAAGCCTCCCGGCCAGCGCACCATCCACGGCATCGGTACGCCCCCGGCGAGGTGCTCGCGGGCGCGGGCGGCGAGCGCGCGCGACCGCGGATGCTCCTTCTCGAAGCGCTCCTGCTCGCGGTCGAGGAGGAGGCTGAGCCGCTGGCGATCTGGCTTCCGCATGCGGCTATCGGCGTTCCGCCGGCTCGCCTTGTGCGCGCAACACCTCGGCGACCTTGGCGCCGAGCGCGCTCACCCGGAAGGGCTTCTGCAGAAAGGCGGTGCCGCCCTCGAGGGTGCCACCGGCGGCGAGCGCATCGTCCGGGTAGCCCGACATGAACAGCACCGGGATGGCCGGCCGGCGCTCGCGGATCCGGCGCGCCAGCTCGGGCCCGCGCATGCCGCGCATGACGACATCGGTGATCAGCAGGTCGATCGGGCCGGAGTGCCCGCGTTCCCGCACCAGCGCCTCCTCGGCGTCGGCCGCAGTCAACAGCCGGTAGCCGCGATCGCCGAGCGCCGTGGCGACCAAGTCGCGGACGGCGGCTTCGTCCTCGACCAGGAGAATCGTCTCGCCGTGGCCTGCACTGCCCGCGGGCGAGCTCGAAGGCGGGCTCACCGCCGCTCCGGTCGCGAGGCTCGGCAGGAGAACGCGGAACGTGGAGCCCGTTCCGGCGACGCTCTCGGCGGTGACGTAGCCGCCGTTCTGCGTGGCGATGCCGTAGACCGTCGCGAGACCGAGGCCGGTTCCCTTGCCCTTCTCCTTGGTGGTGAAGAAGGGCTCGAAGATGTGCCCCAGCGTCGCCTCGTCCATGCCGACGCCGCTGTCGGAGACCGCGAGGACGGAGTACCGGCCGGCGGGGACCTCGGCTGCCGCGGGATGGGACGCGGCGGCTTCCGACCCATCGACATCGAGGGTCGAGGTGGCGATCCGTATCGTGCCGCCTTCGGGCATGGCGTCGCGGGCGTTGACCGCGAGATTGATCAGCACCTGGTGCATCTGGCTTTCGTCGGCGCGCACCGGCGCGGCGGCGGGGTCGAGCGCGAGCTCCAACCGGATCTCTTCGCCGAGAAGCCGTTCGAGCATCCGGGCGGTGTTTTTCGCGATGCTGTTCAGGTCGAGGACGCGTGGCTCCACCACCTGTCGGCGGCTGAAAGCGAGGAGCTGCTGAGTCAGCGATGCCGCGCGTTCGGCGGCAGCCTGGATCTCCTCGACCTCGGCGCGCAGGGCGGGGTCGGCGCCGATCCCGGTGCCGGCGGCGAGGCGCTCGAGCACGAGGGAGCTGCCGCCGAGGATGGAGGTCAGGAGGTTGTTGAAGTCGTGGGCGACGCCGCCGGCGAGCCGCCCGATCGCCTCCATCTTCTGCGACTGGCGCAGCTCCTCCTCCAGTCCCTTGCGCTCCGAGACGTCGATCGCCACGCCGATCGTGCCGAGGATCGCGCCGTCGAGGTCGCGCAGCGGCTCGACGTGGCAGGAGTAGGTGCGGTCGGCCCAGAGCTGCTCATAAGCCGCCGAAAGACCGCCCAGGGCGCGCAGATGGGCGGCGATTGCCGGCAGGGCGGGGTCCGAGGTCTCGAACATTTCGTAGAGGGTGGTGCCGACGCCGGCGCCGGGCTGCAGCCCCAGCGCGGCGAGCGCGCTGCCGTCGGTCGAGGTGTAGCGCAGGTCGCGATTGGTGGTCCAGAGCAGGGCAGGCAGCTGCGCCAGCAGCAGACGCAGCCGGGTCTCGCGCTCGCGCAGCGCGTCGGCGGCGATCCGCCGACGCAGCACCAGGGCGATCTGGCCCGAGACGAAGGTCAGGAGCTCGAGGTCGTCGGCGGTGAGCCGCGGCTCGCCGTCGTAGCTCTGGACGACGATCGCGCCGCTCGTTCCGTCCTCGCCGGCAAGCGGCACCCCGAGCCAGTCGACCGATGGCGGACCGACCAGCTCGACCTCGCCGCTCGCGGCAAGCTCCTCCACCAGGTCGCCCGAGGCGAGCAGCGGCCGGCCGGTTCGCAGGACGTACTCGGTGAAGCCGCGGCCGAGCGGCGCGGGTTCGGGCGGTGGTTCGAGGGTGTCGACGAAGTAGGGGAAGCTCAGGAGCCCGCTCGCGCGATCGTGCAGGGCGATGTAGAAGTTCTCCGCCGGCATCAGCCCGCGCACGACCTCGTGAATCGCGCCGCAGAGCTCCGGCAGCTCGCCGGACCTCTGGGCCGCGACGGCGATCCGGTAGGCGGCGTCGCGGACGATCTCGCCGCGGTAGCGCCGCGTCACGTCGCGGAAGCTCCAGATCCTGCCGTCCGGAACGCCCTGGATCAGGCGCGGACGGGAGGTTCGCTCGAGGACCCGGCGATCCTTGAAATGGATGAGGTCCTCACTGGCGGCGTCGGGCCGGGCGTAGAGCTCGCGGACCTTGACGATGAAGCCTTCCGGGTCGGCGAGCTGGTCGAGGACGAAGGCGAGCGCCTGCGCGTCGTCGCCGGCCGCGAGGATCTCCTGCGGCACGTGCCAGAGCTCCGCGAAACGCCGGTTGAAGCGCACCATCCTGCCGGCGGTGTCGACGACCAGGAGGCCCTCCTCGGTCGAATCGAGGATCGCCTGCAGGAGGGCGAGCTCCTGGGCGATCCCCGACGGGCTGCGCTCGTCCTCCGGCCATGGCGGCGACGGCGGCGGTGGTGTCGGCGGTGGCATGGGTGGCGTCATCGCAGAGGGCGGCGTCCGAAGACGCCGGCCGGCGCCCGATCTACTTCGACTTCACCTGCGTCCAGACTTCGTCGTAGAGCTTGTTGGTGTCGCCCAGATCGTTGACGAACTCGAGCTTCCCCATCATCTCGGCCGACGGGTAGATCGCGGAGTTGGCGAGGTCCGCCGGAGTGATGAACGCCTTGGCGGCTCGGTTGGGCGTGGCGTACTGATTGAAGTTCGACAGCTGGGCGCCGACCTTGGCGTCGAGAATATAGTTGATGAACTTCTCGGCGACGTCGCGGTGGGGCGCCTGCGATGGCACCGCCAGGTTGTCGAGCCAGAGCACGCCGCCCTCGCGCGGGACGAAGTAGTAGGTCTCGGGATCGTCACTCATGCCGCGGACGGCGTCGCCGTTGTAGACCACGGCGGCGTCGACCGCCTTGGCGAGCACCTTGTTCTTGCCACCGACTCCGCCTTCGAAGCCCTGCGAGCGCTGCTTGGCCTCGGCGAGCGCCGCCGACTGGGCGCGCAGATCGTCGAGACTGGTCGAGTTGACGCTCATTCCCTTGTACTTCGCCATCGAGCCCAGCATCTCGCGCGGCGAGTCCATGAGCAGGAAGGAGCCGTACTGCTTCGTCTTGTCGAACATCAGACCCCACGTCTCGTCCACCGTCTTGCCCGCCTTCTTGCGCAGGTAGATGCCGACCGTGCCCCACTGGTAGGCGGCGGAGTACTTGTTGCCCGGATCGAAGACCGGATTGACGAACTTCTCGTCCAGGTTCGCGAGATTGGGGATGTTCTCGTGCCGGAGAGGGGCGAGCAGCCCGAGCTTGGCCATCACCGGAATCAGGTACTGGCCGGGAACGACGATGTCGTAGAGCGCCGTGCCGCCGCCCTGGAGCTTGGACATCATCGACTCGTTGTCTTCGTAGAGATCGATCGTCACCTTGCAGGAGAACTCCTTCTCGAAGTTGGCGACGATCTCGGGGTCGATGTACTCGCTCCAGATGAACAGGTTGAGCTTGCACGGTTCGCCGGTGGCGGCGGCCGTCGCGGGGGCTGCTGCGGGGGCGGCGGCGGCCGGTGCGGCCTCCTTCCTGGCGCAACCGGCGAGGGCGAGGAGCAGGGCGGCGGTGACGGCGGCGGCGTTGAGCGGCTTGTTCATGAGGATTCTCCCGAAGTGCGACGGGGACGCTGCAGCAGCGTCACCGCGACGGTTCCCAGAATCGACACCAGCACGATCAGCGTCGACAGGGCGTTGATATCCGGTGTGATTCCGCGTTTGACCGAAGAGTAGATCAGGATGGGCAGGGTCGTCGAGCCGGGACCGGTGGTGAAGAAGCTCACCACGAAGTCGTCGAGGCTCAAGGTGAAGGCGAGCATGCCGCCGGCAACCACTGCCGGGACGATCATCGGAAAAGTGACGTGCCAGAAGGTCTGCCAGGAAGAGGCGCCGAGGTCGTGCGCGGCCTCCTCGATCGCCGGATCCATGCCGACCAGGCGGGAGCGCACGACGATCGCCACGAAGGGGATCTGGAAGGTGACGTGCGACAAGACCATGGTCGTCATGCCGAGGGAGAACAATCCGAGCTTGTCGCGCATCAAGGCATAGAACATCAGCATCGCGACCGCCATCACGATGTCGGGGATGACCACCGGGATGTACATCAGGAAGGAGAAGAGCTTCTTGCCGGGGAAACGGTAGCGCGACAGGCCGTAGCCCAGCATGGTGCCGAGGACGGTGGCGATTCCGGTGCTGACGAAGGCGAGGATGAAGGTGTTCTTCGCCGCCTGAAGCTTGTCTTCGTTGTCGAACAGCGACGGATACCACTCGGTGGTGAAGCCGCGCCACGGACCGCCGTAGCGCGAGGCGTTGAAGGAGTAGACGATGACGACGACGATCGGCGCGTAGAGAAAGACGTAGAGCAACGCCGACACCAGCCACAGGGGGAGCGAGATGCGCCTCACAGCAGCCCCTCCTCTCCCTTCGCAGAGGTATAGCGGGATTGCAGGAGGAGGCCGAGCAGAACCACCGACATGCCGACGAAGGCGATCGCCGAGCCGAACGGCCAGTCGCGCGACGGACCGAACTGCTGCTGGATCGCGTTGCCGAGCATCACGGTCTTGGCGCCGCCCAGCAGATCGGGCACGACGAACTGACCGGTCGCCGGGATGAACACCAGGATGATGCCGGCGACCATCCCCGGGGTGAGCTGCGGCAGGATGGCGTGGCGGAAGACGCGGAGGCGGTCGGCTCCCAGGTCGGCGGCCGCCTCGGCGATCGACCAGTCGAGCTTCTCGACCGCGGTGTAGAGCGGCAGGACGAGAAACGGCAGGTAGGCGCAGAGCATGCCGATGTAGACCGCGAAGGTGGAGGGATAGAGCGGCCTCCCCGCCTCCGCCAGCCCGAGCGTCGAGGCGATCGTCGCCAGCGTGCTGTCGGGGCCGAGCAGGATCTGCCAGGCGTAGGTGCGGATGAGCAGGTTCGTCCAGAACGGGATGACCACCAGCACCAGCGCGATCTGCTTGCGGCGCTCGGGCTGGCCGGCGATGAAGAAGGCGAGCGGGAAAGCGGCGGCGAGGCAGGCGAGCGTCGTCCCGGCGCCGAGGACGAGGCTGCGCAGGATGATCTGCGGATACTGCGGATCGAAGCCGAGCAGGCCGAAGCCGGCGAGTCGATGGTAGTTGCCGAGGGTGAGCGGCCACTGGATCTCGCCGTTGGCGCCGCGGGTCATGAAGCTGATGAAGCCGATGCCGACGAGCGGCAGGAGCAGGAAGAGCGACACCCAGCCGATACCCGGCCCGCTGGTCAAGGCCGAGCGCAGGATCTGCATGGCGTCGGTCAGGTGTTCGCCGAAGCGGATCTCGCCCTGGGCTCTTGGCCCGCCCGGCCCGCCGCCGTCCACTCCGGCCGCCGCCATCAGTCCTCCAGCACCAGCAGCGCCGACGACGGAATGTAGGCCGTCACGCGGTCGCCGATCTCGAGGCCGAGCGGTCCGAGGAGGGAGTTCATGACGTAGGCGGTGAGCTTGCCGCCCGGCGTCGACAGGATGTAGTGGGTCTCGGAGCCGATGTAGATCAGCTGCTCGACCGTGCCCGGCACCTTGTTGGTTCCGGCTTCTCCCGGCGAGGCGATGGCGACTTTCTCCGGCCGGACCGCCAGGGTCACCTTCCGGCCCGGAGCGAGGGCCTCCTCCTGACGGGCGACGTACATGGTGCCGTAGGGGGTCGAGACCCGCAGCTCGCCGCCATCTTCGCCGCCGATCTCGCCCTCGAAGAGGTTGCACGAGCCGAGGAACTGGGAAACGAAGCGGTTGCGCGGCCGCTCGTAGAGCGCTTCGGCGTCGCCCAACTGCTCGATCCGGCCGGCGCGCATGACGGCGATGCGGTCGGAGAGCACCAGCGCCTCCTCCTGGTCGTGGGTGACGAAGATGAAGGTGATGCCGACGGTGCGCTGCAGGGCCAGGAGCTCGACCTGCAACTCCTTGCGCAGCTTGAGGTCGAGCGCCCCCAGCGGCTCGTCGAGCAGCAGCACCTTGGGCCGGTTGATGAGCGCCCGGGCGAGCGCGACGCGCTGCTTCTGCCCGCCCGAGAGCTGCGCCGGCTTGCGGTCGGCGAAGGAGCCGATCTGCACCATCGCCAGCGCCTCGTCGACCCGGGTGGCGATCTCTGGACCGGGCACCTTCTTCATCTTGAGGCCGAAGGCGACGTTGTCGCGCACCGTGAGGTGGGGGAAGAGGGCGTAGGACTGGAAGACGGTGTTGACCGGGCGTTTGTGGGCGGGGATCTCGCGGGCATCGACGCCGCCGATGCGGATAATGCCCTCGTCGGGCAGGTCGAGGCCGCCGATGATGCGCAGCAAGGTCGTCTTGCCGCAACCGGAGGGGCCGAGCAGGGAGAAGAACTCCCCCTCGCGAATCGTCAGGCTCACCTCGTCGAGCGCCTGGAAACTGCCGAATCGCCGCGAGACCCGATCGACCTCGACCGCCGTCGCCTGCGCCGCCGTCGCATCCCCTGCGGACTTGCCGACCATGCCCGATCCCCTCGCCGGTTCTCGCGGGCTGAGGCTGCCCGCGCGGATCATCTGTCGTACTGTCGAGTGCCGCGGAATCGTACCACCGGCCGCGCAGCGATGACCTGTCCGCGGGCGCCCCTGGCGGCGGCGAAACTGCCGGCGGTCGCGGCGCATCGCAACAGACGGCGCTCGTCGGCGCCGACACGGAGGTACGCTTGCAGAATCTGCCGCTCCGGAGGCGCTACGCCGCCACTCTCGCGCTGCTCCCGCTCATCGCCTGCGCGCTCGCGCGACCGGCGCTCGCCGTGGAGGCGCCGACCCTTGCCGGCTGGGCGCGCTTCTCCGGCGGCGCGATCGACGGTGTGCCCTCGTTCCTCGCCGGCGGCTACGGCAAACTGGTCGACGGCGAGCGGCCGGAAAGTCCGCGCGCCGACGCGCTGCTCGGCGAGCTGCGGCTGGCGATCGACTGGGAGCCTGCACCGGGCTGGCGGCTCTTCGTCCACGGCGTCGCTCGTAGAGGCTCCTCCGACGACACGGCGGTATCGTCGGCCTCGGGCCTGCTCGAAGGTTTCGTCGAGCGTCGCTTCGGTTTCGGTGCCGGCCAGGAGGTCGGTCTGAAACTCGGCCAGTTCTTTCTGCCGGCGTCGCGCGAGAACGTCGAGGAGCTGTGGACGTCGCCCTACACGCTGACGCTCTCGGCGCTCAACTCGTGGGTCGCCGAGGAGATCCGCCCGATCGGCCTCGACCTCGCCTGGAGCCGGACGGACGTGCGCGAGCAGCGCTGGTCCCTGGCTGCGTCGCTCTTCGGCGGCAACGACACCGCCGGCACGCTCGTCGCCTGGCGCGGCTTCGCGCTCCACGACCGGCCGACGCCGACGGCGGAGTTCCTGCCGTTGCCGCCCCTCGCGGTTCTCGCGACGACCTTCGCCGGCCAGGACGAACGCGGCACCCGGCCGTTCTCCGGCGACCTCGATGGGCGGCTGGGCTACGCCGGGCGGGCGCGCTGGGACGCTCCCGGGCGCCGGGCCGTGGTGCAGGCGACCGCCTTCCTCAACCACGGCGATCGCGCGCTGCACGCCGGGCAGTACGCCTGGCGGACCGACTTCCGCTGGCTCTCGACCGAGGTCGAGCTCCCGGGCGGGCTGCGTCTGCTCGGCGAGTGGGGGACCGGCACGAGCGCCATGGGCTTCGCGCCCCCCGGACAGCGCTCGAGCTCGGTCGTCGACATCGGCTTCGACGTCCTCTACGCCATGCTCTCCTGGCAGCGCGGGGCGGTGCGCACCTCCCTGCGTTACGACGACTTCGTCGTCGAGGACCGTGACTCGACGCCGGGGGACGACAACAGCGAGGACGGCTCGGCCTGGACGCTGGCCGTGCTGGGGACGCTGGGCGAAAGCTTTCGGGTCGGCCTGGAGATGCTCTATCTCGAGGCCCGGCGCCCGCAGGCGCAGGCGAGCGGCACGGCCGGCCTCGGCGGCAACTCGTTCCGCGCCGAGCTGCGCTACTCCTTCTGAG
>JBGARM010000034.1:9491-14219 GCA_044230215.1 Thermoanaerobaculia bacterium
CCCCTCGCGACGGGCGGCGAGGGCGAACGGCACGACCGCGCAGGCGGTGACCGCGAGGCTCGCCAGCAGGCCGGTGGTGAGCCCGAGCCGGTCGCCGATCATGCCGGTCACCAGCGGGCCGGGACCGACGCCGAGAAGGTTCAGCACCAGCAGCGCGAAGGCGACGAAGGTTGAGCGACCCTCCACCGGCGAGAGCTCCTGGAAGGCGGAGAACAGCGGCCCGAACCAGGCGGTCGTGCCGGCGGCGGTGAAGAACCAGCACACATAGAAGAGGGGCGTTCCCTGCGGCTGGGAGAAGAAGAGCCAGCCGAGGGGCACGAAGAAGGCCGTCATGGCGACGAGGCTCCACAGGCGCCCGGCGCGCCAGCGGCGCGCGCAGGCATCGCCGAAGGCGCCGCCGGCCAGATTGCCGAGGAAGCCGGCGGCGACGGCGACGATCCCGGCGCGGAAGGCAGCGTCGGCATAAGCGTAGCCCCGCTCCTGCACCAGCCAGGTGACGACGTGCAGCGCCGCGCCCGATCCGTAGCAGAGAAAGGAACCGCCGGCGAGCGCCAGCAGCAGCGAAGGCCGCTCCCGCAGCGACCGCCCGAGACCGCGCAGGAGCTCGCCGATCGCCGGTCGATGTCGCGCAGCCGGCTCGGCGGTCGCGTGGCGCAGGCGGCGCCGCTCCGGCTCGCGCAGGACGAGGAGCAGACCGGTGGCGAGGAGACCGAGAAGGCCGAGCGCCCAGAACGAGACGCGCCAGCCGAATCGCGGCGCGATCAGACTCGACGAAATCAACGCCAGCGCCATGCCGAGCGGGATGCCGGCGTAGTACACACCGATCGCCAGGCCCAGCCGGCGCGCTGGAAAGGCGTCGCCCAGCATCGAGAGCGCCGCCGGCGTGAGCGTCGCCTCGCCGATGCCGACGAAGACCCGCGGGATGGCGAGCTGCACGAAGCTGCGTGCCCAGCCCGAGAGCGCCGTCATCCCGCTCCACAGGGCGAGGCCGGCGGCGATCAGCGGGAAGCGGCGGTAGCGATCGGCCGCGATGCCGAGGAACAGACCGACCAGGGTGTAGAAGAAGACGAAGCCGAAGCCGGCGAGCAGGCCGATCTGGGCGCGGGTGAGACCGAGGTCGGCGATCAGCAGCGGCGCGAGGCTCGCGATGAGCATCCGGTCGACGAAGTTGAGGATGTTGAGCGCGGTGAGGAACAGAAGCAGCCCCCAGGCGGCGCGGGAGACCGGCGCGGAGGCGTCGTCGGGGGGGAGCGCGGGCATCGTCCGGATCCTCAGGCCTGCGGGTCGCGCGCGGCGAGAAAGCGCCGCAGGCGGGGAAAGAACAGATCGCGACGTTCGAGGTAGACCACGTGCCCGGCCTCGGGGATGAGCTCGTAGCGGCTGTTGGGGAAGATGCCGGCGAGCTTCGCCTGCGCCCACAGCGGAATGCACCGGTCCTGCTCCCCGGCGAGGATGAGCGTCGGAATCTTCACGGCGCGATATTCGTCGAGCCGCGATTCGAGTCCGGCGAAGAAGGGGTTCTGCGCCTCGGTGAGGCGCACCAGGCTGTGGATGCGGCCGATATAGCGCTCTTCGAAGCGCTGGCGCATGCCCTCGAACTGCTCCGGGTCGATCGTGCGCACGAACTGCTCGCCGAAGATCTTCTCGTACATGTACTGCGTGTAGAGCGGAAAGAGTTCCGGGCCGCCGGCATAGAAGCGCAGCGAGATCGCCTGGTAGAGCTCGAAGAGGCGCTCGTTGGAGAGCAGGATTCCGGAGACGGTGAGGGTATGGAGGCGCTCCTGGTAGAGGCGCGCGAACTCGAGCGCGACGAAGCCGCCGTAGGAGACGCCCATCGCATGCACGCGCGCGATTCCCACTGCGTCGAGAATCGCCAGGAGCTCGCCGGCGAGCTGCGGCATCGTCACCGGCTCGTCGGGCGAGGCCGAGGCCCCCTGGCCGATGTAGTCGAAGAGCAGCACGTCGTAGCCCGCGAGATCCTCGAGGAAGGGATACCAGGCGCGGGTATGCATGGCGAGGCCGTTCAGGAGGCAGACGACCTCGCGCTCGCCGGTGCCGTGGAGCTCCCACCAGATCCGGTGCTGCGGGCGCGCCGGGTCGGGCAGAAAACCGCTGCGATACGGGGTAACTTCGGCCATCGGACTCCTCGATCCCGTCAGGCGATGCGTGCGACGGTCAGTCGCGCCGCAGCACGGTGCAGACCGAAGCGCAGAGCGGTCCGCCGATGTTGAAAGTGGCGGCGACGCGTGCATCGCGCCGCTGCAGGGGTGCCGGTGCCCGGCCGAGGAGCTGCCGGAAGCTCCATCCCAGCATGGCGATACCGGTGGCGCCGATCGGATGGCCCTTCGCGAGGAGTCCCCCCGAGGTGTTGATCGCGCAGTCGCCGTCGACGGCGGCCCGCCCGTCGCGCCAGAAACGGGCGCCGCTACCCGGCGCGGCGAGACCGAGCACCTCGACGCCGATCGCGCCCATGACCGAGAAGCAGTCGTGGATCTCGGCGACGTCGAGCTCGGGCGGAGCGGTCTTCGCCATGGCGAAGGCCTTGCCCATGGCGGTGAGCGCTCCGGCGGGCCGCAGGACGTCGCGTCCGGCCTTGCGCAACGGATCGGTCGCCTGCGCCCAACCGGCGAGCCGGATCGCCCGGTCGCGCGGCACACCGAGCCGCGCCAGTCCCTCCTCGGTGGCGAGGATGAGGGCGGCGTGGCCATCGGTGATCTGCGACGAGTCGTAGGTCTTGAGCGGCAAGCCGTCGACGATGTAACGGTTCGGTCCGGCGATGGTCATCGCCTGCTCGAGCGAGAGCGCGACACCGTTCATCTGCGCATCCGGGTTGTGCCCGGCGTTGGCGTATTCGGCGACGGCGATGCGCGCGAGATCCTCCTCGCTCACCTTCCAGGTCGACATGTACTCGGCCATGATCTCGGCGAACAGGTGCGGAAAGACGTAGACCTTGCCGGCGCGTTCGTCGGGGTGCGAGAAGTACCCGAGAACCTCGCCGACCCTTGCGCCGTCCACCTTTCCGTCGTCTCCGCGCATCTTCTCGTAGCCGACGGCGATGCCCACCTCGCCAATGCCGAGCAGCAGCTTCTGGGCGACCGCGAGAACCGCCTGGCCGCCCGAGGCGCAGGCATTCTCGACCGCCTCGATGGGCTTGCCGGCGAGCCCGGGAATCGAAGCTACCAGGCCGCCGAGGAGTCCCTGGCGATTGAGGGTGAAGTTGCAGGCGGCGGCGACCGTGGCGACGTCGATCTGGGCCGCGCTGCAGCCGATCTCGCCACAGGCTCCGCCGACGGCCGCTGCGAGCATCTCCGGCACCGTCGCCGCTCCGAGCTTGCCGAAACGCGACTGATGGTAAGCGGCGAGGTAGATGGTCTTCATCCGCGGGCGGGCTCCTGTCGGTCGAGAAAGGCGAGGCAGGCGTCGGCGACCCAGTCGGGGTCCTCGACTACCAGCGCATGCCCGGAAGTGGGGTGGACGGCGACCTCGGCCCCGAGGGCGGCCGCCAGCGCGCGCGCCCGCTCGCCGTCCATGATCCGGTCGTCGGCGGCGACGAGGGCGAGAGCCGGGCAGCGGATCCGGCCGAGCCGGGCGGTGAGATCGAAACCTTCGAGCGCCGCCAGCAGACGATTGACGCCGGCGAACCAGGCCTCGGGCAGGAGCCCCGTCTGTGCCCGTCGGGCCTCCAGCGTCGCCGCTTCCGCCTGCCGGTACGAGCGCGAATAGACGCCTTCGACGAGCAGGTCGTAAAAGCCCGACGCGTCGCCGTCGGCGGCTCGCCGCGCGAGCAGCGCCCGCATCTCGTCGCTGCCGCGGCGAAATTCCGGCGTCTCGCGATCCATGGCGGTGATGGCGACCAGCGAGCGGACCCTCTCGGGCCGGGAAGCGGCGAATTCGAGCGCCACTTCGGCGCCGAACGAAGCACCGACCAGGTGGGCGGAAGGCCAGGCGACACGGTCGAGCAGCTCCGCCAGGTCTGCCGCATGGCCCGCGAGGTCTCCCGGGATCGCATTCGATCCGTCGGCGGGCGACAGCAGCTGACCGCGAAAATCGAAGCGCAGAACGCCATAGCGCACCCGCAGGCGAGCGGCGATCGCCTCCCACGAAGGGTAAGTCATCATCCCGCCGTTGAGCAGGACCACGGGGGGGCCGGAACCTTCGAGGCGGTGGGCGAGCACGGCGGCGTCGGTCATCCTTCCATCTTCTCGCGACTGACCGCCGCTTCCGCAGCACGGCGGGAGAGATAGAGCGCCTTGAGCTCTCCCTTCACCACCTTGCCGTAGGCGGTGCGCGGCAGCTCGGAGAGGTGGACTACGGCCTTGGGCAGCTTGAAGCGCGCCAGGCGCTCGCCGACGAAGTCGAGCAGGGCGTCGGCGGGGGCGCTCCCCGGTGCGAGCGGGACGACGAAAGCGATGCCGGCCTCGCCCCAGGTCGGATCGTCGACGCCGACGACGGCGGCATCGCGGACGCCGGGGTGCTGCAGCAGGACCGCCTCGATCTCCGCCGGATAGACATTCACCCCGCAGCTGATGATCATCTCCTTGTTCCGCCCGGCGATTGTGAAGAACCCATCGGCATCGCGGCGCGCGAGTTCGCCGGAGCGGAACCAGCCGCCGGCGACGTACGCCGCCGCAGTCGCCTCGGGCTGCCGCCAGTAGCCCAGGGAGACGTGCGGCCCGCGGAACCAAAGCTCGCCGACCTCGCCGGTGGCGACGTCCCGGCCGTCGGCGC
>JBGARM010000350.1:0-3595 GCA_044230215.1 Thermoanaerobaculia bacterium
GAGCCGTTCCTGATGCAGCTCTCCGGCGGTCTCGACGCTGAGATCATGGCGCACGTCAACCTGCGGACGAAGAAGCTCCTCGGCAAGGGCGCGGTGGCGATCGCCGGGGTCCGCGAGTGGTTCCGCTATCGCTTCCCGAGCTTCTCCTTCGAGATCGACGGCGAGGCTAAAGGCGCCGTCGAGGCCACCGGCTTCGTGGTCGCGAACCTGCCGCAGTACGCCGGCCAGTTCACCATCGTCCCCGGCGCCTCCGGCTACGACCGCAGGCTCGAGCTCCTGCTCTTTCACGGCCGGCGGCGGCGCGATGCCGCGGGCTTCGCCCTCGCCCTCGCCCGCGGCCGTCACCTCGAGCGCGGCGATGTCGAGGTGCGTTCGTTCACCAGCCTGCGCATCGCCGCGCCGGCTGCTCTCCAACTCCAGGCCGACGGCGACGCCTTCGTGGCCGCGGCTCCACTCACCGTCACGCTGGCGCCGGAGCGCCTGAAGATCCTCGCTCCGCGCGGCTGAGTCTCACTTTCCGGAGATCCCATGCACGCCCTCGATCCCGTCTTCTCTCCCAAGACCGTCGCCGTCGTCGGCGCTTCGCGCTCCCGCGACTCGATCGGCTGGTCGATCGTCCACAACATGATCGAAGCCCAGTTCACCGGCGCGATCTATCCCGTCAACCCGAAGGCCGAGGCGATCCACTCGCTCAAGTGCTACGCCAGCCTCGCCGACATCCCGGACGCCATCGACCTCGCCGTCGTCACCGTGCCGCGCGCCCTCGTGCAGGGGGTGGTCGAGGAGGCGATCGCCCTCGGCGTGCGCGCCTTCGTCGTCATCACCGCCGGCTACGGCGAGACCGGCGAGGAGGGGCGCGCGCTCGAAGCCAAGCTCCGCGCCACCATCCGCGCCGCCGGCGCGCGCATGGTCGGCCCCAACTGCATGGGAGTGATCAATACCGACGCCGCGGTCTCCTTGAACGCGACCTTCTCGCCGACTCCGGCCGTCGCCGGTTCGGTCGGTTTCGTCAGCCAGTCGGGGGCGCTGGGCGTGGCGATTCTCAACGTCGCCGCGCAATTGGGAATCGGCCTGACCCAGTTCGTCTCGATGGGCAACAAGGCCGACGTCTCCGGCAACGATCTCGTCGAATACTGGGAGAACGACCCGGCGACCAAGGTCATGTGCATGTACCTCGAATCGTTCGGCAATCCGCGCCGCTTCACCGAGATCGCGAAGAGGGTGACGCGGAAGAAGCCGATCCTGATCGTGAAGTCCGGCCGCACCGCCGAGGGGGCGCGCGCCGCCTCGAGCCACACCGGCGCGATGGCCGGCACCGACGTCACCGTCTCGGCCTTCCTCGACCAGTGCGGGGTGCTGCGCGCCGACACCATCGGCGAGCTCTTCGACGTCGCGCGCGCCCTCGACCGCTGCCCGCTGCCTCAGGGACCGCGGGTCGCGATCGTCACCAACGCCGGCGGGCCGGGAATCATGGCGACCGACGCCTGCGTCAACCTCGGGTTGCAGATGGCCGAGCTCTCCGCCGCCACCCGCGCCCACCTCGCGAGCTTCCTGCCGTCCGCCGCCTCGCTGGGGAATCCCGTCGACATGATCGCCTCGGCGACGGCCGAGCAGTACGAGCGCACCCTCGCGGCGGTCGTCGCCGACCCCGGCGTGGACGCAGCGATCGTCGTCAACGTGACGCCGCTCCTGGGCGATCCGCGCGACGTCCTCGAAGCGGTCGGACGCGCCGCCCGCGCCACCCGGACGGCCGCGGAGATCGGCGGCGGCGGTGTCTGCGGCAAGCCGGTGCTGGCGGTGATGATGGCGGTCGAGTCGTTCTACGAAGGGCTGAAGAACGCCAGCCACCTGCCGCCGGTCTATCGCTTCCCCGAGTCCGCGGCGCTGGCGCTGGCGCAGCTGGTGCGCTACGGCGAGTGGCGGCGGCGGCCGGAGCACGAGGCGCTGCCGGCCTACGACTTCGACCGGGAGAAGATCGCCGCGGTGCTGTCGCGCCCGGGCGACGACGGCTACCTCGCAGCCGACGACGCCTTCCGCCTGCTCGAGGCGCTGGGTATCCCGGTGGCCCGCTGGGCGGTGGCGGCCGACCGCGCCGAGGCGCTCGCCGCCGCGCGGCGAATCGGCTATCCGGCGGTGGTGAAGGCGATCTCTCCCGGCCTGGTGCACAAGAGCGAAGCGAAGGCGATCGAGCTCGACCTCGCCAACGAGAACGAGGTCGCCCGCGCCTGCGACGCCCTGTCGCACCGCTTCGCGGCGGCGGGGCTCGCCATCTCGGGATTCTTCGTGCAGGAGATGGCGCAGAGCGGGCACGAAACGATCTTCGGCGTTTCGACCGATCCGCGCTTCGGCCCGGTGCTGATGTTCGGCCTCGGCGGCAAGTACGTCGAGGTCTTCCGCGACGTGCGCTTCGGCGTCACGCCGCTCGCGCCGACCGAGGCTGCGGAGATGGTGCGCGGCATCCGCGGCGTGAAGCTTCTCGAAGGGGTGCGCGGCGACGCGCCGTCCGACATCGCTCTGCTCGAGACGGTGCTGCTCAAGCTCGCCTGGCTGGTGCAGAACTTCCCCGAGATCGTCGAGCTCGACGTCAACCCCTTCCTGGCGGCGGCCGTCCCCGCAGCCGGCGAGCCGGCGGCCTCGAAGGCGGTCGACGTGCGGGTGCGGGTGCGCCGCGCCTCGTGAAGGGCGCAGCGGGCCGGTAGCGTGTCCCCGTCCAGGACGGAAAGGCGAGCATGAGGGTGAGGGCACACCCATGCGCATGTTCGGACTCCTCTTCGCCGCCGCCTGGATCTCTGCCGCGCCGCTCCACGCCGCCGACGGCGCGCTCGACCCGACCTGGGGGGGCGACGGCGTGTCGCAGGGCTACCCGAGCTCGATTCCCTGGGCCGGTGCGGTCGACGACCGGCAGCGCTATCTGCTCACCGGCGACATCGGCATACCCGATCGAACCGAGATCGAGACGCTGACCAACATCAATGACGGCGGGGGCATCTGGGAGGGCTGCATCAACGGCGTCGCCTTCCTCGACAACTTCGTGATGCGGCAGGCGATCTTCGACAGCTCGAATCGCCTCCTGCTGGCCGGGGTCACGACGGTCTTCGGCACCGAGACGGTCGAGCGCGCCTTCATCGCCCGCTTCACCGCCGCCGACCCCTGCGTCTTCGACACCTCGTTCAGCGGCGCCGGCTGGGAGATCTTCGACGCGCCGGCGTTCTGCGACACCGAGGACTGCCGGCTGGTCGACGTCGCCGAGTCGGACGACCCGACGACGCGCTACGTCGCGCTCCTCGAGTCGGTGGTGAACTCGCTGCGCTCCGACTACTACCTGGTCGGACTCACCGCGGCGGGAAATCTCGACCCCAACTTCAGCACCGACGGCTTCGCGCCGGTGACCGGCCCGGGTCTGGGCGGGCTCGCCGGCGGGGGCGCCAGGCTCGTGGTTGACCCGGCCAACCGGATCTACGTGCTGCACTCCTTCTTCGACCCCGCGGTCGCGCTTGACCTCGACACGGGAATCACACGGTTCCAGTCCAACGGCGACCTGGACACCACCTATGGCGACAGCGGCTCGAACATCCCGGCCACCAGCGACAGCGAA